>CAJVYT010000018.1 GCA_913009765.1 uncultured candidate division Zixibacteria bacterium | reverse complement strand
GGGTTTGACTGTCTACAAAAACATAAGTGAATCCAACAGATTGCTTATGGGATGACTTCGCCTCTTTCCTTAAGTATTTCTTTAAGGGAGCGGCTTCTATACTTCCAAGGGAAAGTCTGGTGACTACATCACCAGGTTCCAGGGGTCTGAGACTTAATTGTTTTGGTAGTGCGGTCTTTGCCAATTATCTTGATCAGCGCTTTTTTGCGCGAACAGTGACACAACCGTGTTTTTGGTACTCGCTTAACAATTTAGAACCACGCTCAAGGGTAGCCCTAGCTGCTTGAGTTGAGCGACCATTTTTGACTTGCTTCTTAAACGTTTGAGCATCTTCGCCTGACAGGCGCACCGCACCGAATACGGTTGTTTTAACACTCATGACTGTTCTCCGAGAATATATGTTAAATAGATGGACAATTTATCCATAACTATATTATAGGGGTTATGATGTTGGTTTTCGAGCCTAATATGAGTCAGGGAAGGGAAAAAATACAGTTAAAATAGCTTGACATAGATAGACCTTTGGTCTAATCTCCTTTTGAAGCCTTGGCATGTTGCCGTGGCAAAGGAGGATGAAAATGGCTAAGAAACCAGAAACAGTTGTAGAAATAACACCCCCTAATTTCAAAACAATAACGCTCAAAGCAGTGGGTATATCGCCGCTGATGATGCACAAGTTTTCTGAGAAATCCAAAAGGATGATGAGGGAAAAACAAACATCAGAAGACACAACAAAAAAGAAACTGGCACCAAAAGATTACGAAAAAGAATATAAAGATGCCCGTTATATAAGCACGAAAGAATGGGATGGAGTGCCAGCCCATAGTTTCAGGAATGCCATGATCGCAGCTTGCAGAACCATCCAGGGGCTTGCAATGACTCAGGCAAAAGGCGCTTTTTTCATCGTTGCAGATGGGCGAGACAAAACTGATGGTACGCCACTGGTTAAGATTTTCGGTAAGCATGTTCATGATACGCGGCCAGTCAGATTGGAAAGCGGCGTTGCAGATTTACGAAACCGCCCTAGATATGATGACTGGTATTGTAATGTCCAGATTCAGTTTGATGCTGACAAATTGTCATATAAGGATGTGGCGAATCTGTTTTCTCGCGCTGGTTTACAGGTAGGCGTGGGTGAACTGAGACCGCAAGGCAAAAAGTCATTCGGTGGTGATTATGGTATGTGGTCAGTAGCCGCTAACAAGAAGAAAGCCGCATGAATAAATACTCGTGGACTAAGAAGTACGCGGTTTCTGCTCAAATAGCTGGTGAGATTATTGAAAGTCTCCCAGCTAGATCAGCAGAAGATTTGCTGAAGGCAGCTAAAAAGAAATCATCACCGATTCATAACCAGTTTGAATGGGATGATTCTCTAGCCGCTCAACAGCACAGACTCCACCAAGCGAGGGTGATGATTAAGTCACTCCATATAGAGGTAATAACAAAAAAGAACAAGATTGTTACTGTGAACGCTTTTATTAAAAAAGCAGACAAAAGCAGTTTTTATGTTCCTATCATGGAAGCCGAAGAAGACGATATAGGCGCAGAAGAAATACGCTGTCTAGATCAAATGAAAACCTTCAAGGCAAAATGGAAAAACTTATCTTTTGCCCGCGATGTAATCGCAGAAATTAATATGGCTCAGGTTAAGGCAGCACGGAAACGGGCTTAGTACGGCAGGTGTGGTGTGGTGAGGTGAGGTTTGGTGAGGTATGGTGCGGCAGGCATGGAAAATTAAGGTAATAAAATGAAACCAGAAAAATTAAAAGAACTTAGAAACAGCTTTGGAATATCTGTAAGCAAAGCCGCGCAGCAAGTTCATATATCAGGCCGTTCATGGTCAAGATATGAGGACGGTACACGGCCTCTCCCTGAGGGAGTCTTACATCTATTCTGCAACCAGAATGGATTAAAATATCCGCCTGAGTAAATAAATAAAATTTTAACGAAGCCTCTTAATTGAGGCTTTTTTTATGAAAGGATGAAATGGAAAAAGTATTGGTTCATCCTGAATTCCTTGAGAAACAAAACGCAGCAATAAAAAAAGGGTTATCCCTGTGCAAGAAGCCCTCCCCCCAAACCCTGAGCGAGTGGGCTGATAACAACTTTTACTTATCGTCTGAATCCAGCGCGATAGAGGGCAGATGGGAGACGTTTCCTAGCCAGAAAAGTGTGATGAATGCTATCAGCAATGATGATATTCGCATTGTCACTTTGTTCAAATCTGCTCGTATCGGATTTACCAAAATAGTAGCAGCCTCAGTCGGGTACTTTGCCGAACATAAAAACCGCAATCAGGTTATCTGGCAGCCTACTGATACGGATGCGAGAGACTTTGTATCAGATGAAATAGACCCGATGATTCGGGATGTCCCCGTGTTAAGAAAAATACTCAGGGGCGAACCTGACAAAAAGGGAAAGGACAACACTAAGCACAGAAAAGCATTTCTCGGTTCGATACTGGATATCAAAGGCGGCAAGTCAGCAAGAAATTACAGACGACTCACAAAAGACGTTTGCTATTACGATGAGCTGGACGGATTTGACAATGACGTTGAAGGTGAAGGCGCGCCCACATCTTTGGGGGATGTTCGTATTACTAATTCATCCTTTCCCAAAAGCGTCAGGGGTAGCACACCCGGAATCAAAGGAGATTCTCAAATTGAATCAAGTCTGAATGATGCAGACATGGTATTCCGTCGATACCTGCCCTGCCCTGATTGTGATGAGTTTCAATATCTTAAATGGTCAAATTTCAACTGGACTAACAGTGATCCTAAAACAACGAAATACGCTTGCGAGCATTGCGGGTCATTGCTGGATTATTCTCAATTCCCTGAAATGGATGAAAAAGGGGAGTGGCGTACAGAAGATGGAATTGTTTTAGACCAGGATGATAATTTTACTCAGGACGGCAAATACGTAGACCCACCTTTCCATGCCGGGTTTATTATATGGGCAGCCTATAGTTATTTTACGGCATGGTCAGAGCTGGTTGCTGAGTTTCTAAAAGCAAACGCAGCCAAGAAAATAGGCGATCCAACAAAATTAAAGTCATTTGTTAATACCCGTCTTGGAGAACTCTGGGAAGAAGAAAACGAATCCATAGAAGGTGAGAGCCTTTTATCCCGGCGCGAGCATTATGGCCCAGAGATCCCAGGGGGCGCTTTATTATTAACAGCAGGTATTGACGTTCAGGATGACAGGCTGGAATGTGAAGTAGTTGCATGGGGCCACGGCCATGAATCGTGGTCAATAGAATATAATCTAATTATTGGTGATACCTCACAAGACCCGTCAGTGAATGGGTCAGTCTGGCATCGTCTTGACGATTATCTTTTAACCAGGTTCCCCCATGAAACCGGGGTGACGATGAAAATAGCTTCTGCCTGTATTGACTCAGGCGGTCACAGAACGCCACTGGTTTATAAGTTTTGCGCAGCTCGTGTGCGCAGACGGGTTTTTGCTATCAAAGGAATGGACGGTCAGGGCAAACCCTTGGCAGGCAGACCGGGGAAATCAAAGAAATATAAAGCCAGTTTTATTCCGGTGGGTGTCGATACCGCTAAAGAATTAATTTATTCAAGACTTAAAGTTCAGGATCATGGGCCTGGTTATTGTCATTTCCCGGCTCACTATGACCAGCATTATTTCGATATGCTCACGGCTGAGAAATGTGTCTCTAAATTTGTCAGAGGTAAACGGTCACGTGCCTGGTTATTAAAAAGCGCAGGCCGTCGCAATGAATCACTGGATTGTCGTGTCTATGCAATGGTGGCGCTTGAGTTATTAAACCCTAATTTTGATTTAGTAGAAAAACATTTGCTGCCAAGAGAACCAGAGCAGCCCAAACAACAAGAACCATCTGCAAAGCTCAGAAAGAATATTAAGAAGCGACGCGGCGGATTCGTAAACAGGTGGTGATATGAGCAATGCTTTTACAAGTTCAAACTATCCAGAAAAAGAACCAAACGAATTAATTGCCGGGGATAGATGGGCATGGAAACGTACAGATTTAAACTCTGACTATGATAACTCTCTCTACACGCTTAAATATTCAGCCAGATTAGAGGGAACAGGCGCGACAGAGATTGAAATAACCGCTAGCGCAAGTGGTAATGATTACCTGGTGGAGGTTGCAGCAGCAACAACCGCTGCTTATACGGTCGGGATTTATCACTGGCAGGCATATATCACTCGTGATTCGGACAGTGAAAGAGTCACCATACAAGACGGGACTTTCAAAGTAATTGCAAACCGGGACGCTGCGACAACTGATCCCAGAACACACGCAAAAATAACCCTGGAAGCCATAGAAGCTGTTATAGAAAACAGGGCAACAAAGGATCAAATGTCATACACGATTGCCGGTAGATCATTGTCCCGTATGGAAATAAAAGATTTAATGAGTTTCAGAACAACCTACAGAGCAGAAGTCGCGGCAGAACTAAGAGCAATAAATGGAAAAGGCAGCGCAAAAGTATTATTCAGACTATGAAAATAAAAAAATATATAGATATAAGGGATCTTTTTGTATTTTCTGGTATTGGATTGACAGCTTATGGTGCTTTTTTAATCTATCAACCAGCAGGATTTATCGTTATAGGGTTGCCGCTTTTTTACCTAGGAGTTACTAAGGGAGCAAGAAAATAATGGGCATCATGAATATGCTAGAGAATCGCCCAAAGAAAAAGCGTGGCACTTATGCAGCAGCAGAATCATCAAGATTAACAGCTAGCCTGGCAAATGAAACTGAGTTCATTAACCGTTCTTTACGGTATGAGCTTCGTACACTTCGGGCAAGATCAAGACAGGCATCACAAAATAACCCGTATGCTAAACGTTTCTTTCAAATGGTTGTTGACAATGTTTGTGGCTCTACCCCTTTTAAATTACAGGCTAAAACAAAGTTCAATAGTGGGAAACTTGATACAACCACGAATAAACGTATTGAAGACGCTTGGCGTTCATGGAGTCGAAAAGGACAATGTGAGATCACTAATCGAATGTCATGGGGGGCGCTGCAACGTTTAGTGGTTAGGACGCTTGCTATTGATGGCGAGGTATTACTAAGAAAATATTTAGGGGATGGAAAACATGGATACCAATTACAAATTATAGATGCTGACAGATTAGACGAACAGAAAAACGAATCTTTCCCAAACGGTGGGGCGATTAATATGGGCATCCAAATGGATAGCCTGAGCAGGCCAACTGCCTATCATCTTTTGAAGAGAAAGCCATCAACCTGGGAACGCGGGTATACCCGCGAGTATGATGTAATTCCTGCAAATGAAATTATTCATATTTATATTTCAGATTTTGCAGAACAGGTACGCGGCATCCCATGGGTATATGCTGCTTTATTGAATCTTGTCCATTTAGGCGCTTTTGAAGAAGCTGCCGTAATTGCTGCAAGAGTGGGCGCTTCTCAAATGGGAGTTATCACTTCACCAGATGGCGGCGCTCAATATGAAGGCGATGACAAAGACGAAGATGGAAACCCTATCATTGAGGCAGAGCCAGGAACTTTTCCGGTGTTGCCTCCAGGTTATGAAATTAATGGTTGGAATCCAAAATACCCTGATGCCGCAATAGAGCCGTTCGTTAAAAATTGCTTGCGCGGTGTCTCTGCTGGGATGGGCGTCGCTTATCACAACCTTGCAAATAATCTTGAAGGTGTTAATTATTCAAGCGCGAGAGTCGGTGAGTTGAGCGAGCGTGATTCATGGAAGGTTTTACAAACACATTTGACAGAACATTTTCATGATGGTGTTTATGACGACTGGTTAAAAATGCAAATACTTAAAACCATTCTGCCATTTGATATGGGCCGCATTGACAAATACAAAGACATATTATGGCAGCCAAGACGATGGCAGTGGGTTGATCCAAAGAAAGAAACAGAATCAAACATTGCTCAAATAGGCGCTGGGATAAAGAGCCGGACTAAAATAGCAGCAGAACAAGGAGACGATATTGAAGACGTTTTTGATGATCTTGTACAGGAACAAACCCTTGCTTCTGATTTAGGGTTAAATCTCACAACTGAAAGCACACCAACACAGGCAAAACCAGATGAAGAATCCGACGGAAAAACAGAAGAAACAGAGTGACATCACAGAGTTTCGTAAATTATCTACTGAACAACAGATAAAAAGTATTAAAGGCACGCAAGTAGAGCGACTTTTTGCTGTTGATAAAGATGCTATTGATGAAGAAAGCCGGACAGCATGGCTATCAATAGCAAGTGAAGAACCTTACCAAAGATGGTGGGGGAATGAGATTTTAGACATTGGAAGCCAATCAATCCGTGATGAACGGTTATTGATGGGCGCTCCTTTATTAGTAGGCCATGACACGTCCGATCAAGTCGGAGTGGTGGAACGCTATGAGATAACGTCTGATAAAAGACTCAGGATACTGGCACGCTTTTCGAAGAGTGCGCGGGCTGAGGAAATTTTTCAAGACGTACTTGATGGCATCCGTCGCAATACGAGTGTGGGTTACATTATCCATGATCTGATTCTTGAAAAACAAGAAGAAGATATAAGCACATACCGTGTGACTGATTGGGAACCATTAGAAGGTTCTTTAGTTAGCGTCCCAGCCGATCCAACAGTTGGCGTAGGGCGAGCACATGAACAACCACAAGGTGAAATTATGACAAAGGAAAAAGAAGTAAAACCAGCAGAGGAAAAAAAGGTTGAAAAACCTGTAGATCATTCCGAAGCAGAAAGAGCAGCATCAGAACGAGAGTCTCAACGTATCGCAGACATTCTTGCAGCCGGTGACGAGTTTGCCGAACAAGGTGGCCCGGAATTGGCGCGGGAACTGATTAAGAAAACTGAGACAACTGTCGAAACGTTTAACTCGCAGATGCTATCTAAAATTCAGGGCAGTCAAAAGCCTTTTAACACAGCACAGCCAGCCGAGCTTGCCCCGCAATCAAGCCAGCGTTTTCGTTACGGTTTGTTAAAGGCATTTACCCGTGATTACTCCATGCCTGATGGTACTGTGATCAAGGCAGAAGAAGCAGGATACCGTGCCGGTATGTGGTATGCAGCTGTTGTGCATAAAAGCGACAAAGCTGAGCGTTGGTGCAAAGAAAACGGTATCAGTACTCGTGTTATGTCAGGCAGTACGCTAACCGGTGGTGGTGCAATAGTCCCAACAGAGTTGGAACAAGCCATCATTGATCTGCGCGATAGCTACGGAGTTGCAAGACGTTTGGCTAGAATGCGTCCGATGAATAGTGATTCTCTGGAAATTCCACGCAGAACAGGCGGCCTAACGGCTTACTTTTTCAGCGATACGGATGGTTCTGGAATAACTGCATCAGATAAAAGCTGGGATATGGTCGGATTGAATGCCAAAAAGTTGGGCGCGTTAGCTCGTGTTTCTAACGATCTGGTAGACGATGCAATCATTGATCTGGTTGATGATTTTGCACAGGAGATGGCTTATGCCTTCGCAGTCAAGGAAGACAACTGTTATATCGTCGGTGATGGAACAAGCACCTATGGCGGCATGGAAGGTATGATAACCAAATTTGAAGCAACGGCCTTTTCAAGTCGTATCTCACTGACATCAGGAGTTGACACGTTTGCAGAAGTATCTGCAACGGATATGGGTTCTGTCATGGCCGGTGTTGCAGCTTATGGTCTGCTTGGTTCAAAATGGTTAATGTCAAATACCGCAAGGGAATTGATTATTGGTCGCCTGAAAGCTGCTGGTGGTGGTAACACTATCAATGACTTGGCAGGCGGAACAGGTGGTCAATTTCTGGGATATGACGTAGAAACATCAGAAGCTATGCCAGCAGGCGCTGGAACTGACTACTCAAGCAATATTATGTTTATGTTTGGTCGTTTCGATCTTGCATCAAGCTTTGGTAGTCGTCGGGGCATCACTATCCAGGTCTTGCGCGAACGTTATGCAGAGCTTGGGCAGTTGGGCGTTATCGGTACTGAGCGTTTTGATATTGTAAACCATGATCTTGGCAGTACCTCAGTCAAGGGGCCAATCTCTGGCGCTTACGGCAACTAATCACAGGAGTAAATAAAATGAAACCAGCAACAAAACAAGTGGTGATTATTGCTCAATCATCTACCACAAACGCTGCAACCGCGGCAGGAAACGTTGATACTAAAGGATTTGATTTCGTTAGTATTGATGTATTGATGGCTACTGCCAATGTCGTATCAAATAATCCGACTGTCTTTAAATTGGCGGAATCTGATGACACTGTAGTAACTAACTTTGCAGATATTACAGCTTTTGTCGGTGATGGCACTGGTGGATGGACTATTCCTGACGCTGAAACAGCAGCTACCAATGATCCTAATGCTTTCAAGTTTAATGTTGATTGCAGTGCGAGAAAACGGTATCTGAGGTTATCAATCAGTCCATTAACCACGCAGGTGATTACAGCAATAGCCAACCTTTCAAAAGCCGAACAGTTTCCGGTTAATTCAACGGATGCAAATGTAAAAGCTTTAATCGCGGGTTAAAACGTATTTGCGGCTAGGCTTATAACCGAAAAGCCGGTATCCGACCGGCCTGCCGCAATTCTTTTTCGGAGTTACACGGAGTAACATGAAATTAAACCTTGGTTCAGGTGAAATACCGTTAAAAGATTATGAGAATCTTGACAGAAAGACAGGTCAGGAGATTTACCCGCTTAATTATTCAGATGTAGAAGAAATCCGAGCATCTCATGTACTCGAACATTTCAGCCATACAGAGATTAAGGCTGTTCTATCTAATTGGGCTAAAGCATTAAAAACAGGCGGCGTATTAAAAATTGCAGTCCCTAATTTTGAATGGATTGCTCAACACTATTTAGCTGGCAATCCTATTAATGTCCAAGGTTATACAATGGGCGGCCAGATTGATGAAAATGATTATCATAAAACTATTTTTGATAAGGAAGAACTGACTAAGGCTTTACTGGACGCAGGATTAAGAAATGTAAGGCCATGGAAGTCAGAAGAAGAAGATTGCGCAGCATTGCCGGTATCTCTCAACCTTATGGCTGATAAAGTTTCGCCCGTGACAGAAAAAGAAGCCAAAGAAATGAAGATCGGGGCGGCCATGTCAGTGCCAAGACTCGGCTTTATGGACAACTTTTTCTGTTCATTTGAGGCATTACTTGCATTAAAAATACCAATCCGAAAGCATACGGGCGCTTTTTGGGGACAATGTTTAGAGAGATGTATTGAAGAATGGATAAAAGAAGGTAAAGAATGGGTATTAACAATCGATTATGACACCATTTTTACCCGTCAGCATGTTGAGGAGTTAATCAGACTCGCACAAGAGCATCCTAATGCTGATGCAATCGCCCCAATACAGGCACACAGGACTAAGCCCACACCCCTAATGACAATTAGAGGCGCAGAAGGAAAGAATATTTCAGAAGTGCCATGGGAGACCTTTGACACCCCTTTGGCAAAGATTAATACCGCACATTTCGGGCTGACCTTGATTAAAGTTGAAGCGTTGAAGAAGATGGCAAAGCCATGGTTTCATAGTCTGCCGGCAGATGACGGTGGCTGGGGTGATGGGCGAACAGACGACGATATTTATTTTTGGCGACAATGGGAAGAAGCAGGAAACAGCCTTTACCTGGCTAACAGAGTTGCAGTAGGTCATGCAGAACTTATGGTCAGATGGCCTGACAAAGAATTCGTCACTACATATCAACACCCGTCTGAATTTTACTCCGACGGCCCACCAGAGGACGTATGGAAATGACTGAAATAAAATTTATAATCCCATGGCAGATGTATAGCAAGGGCGATGTAATAACGCCTAATGCTGTGTTACGTGATTTCCTGATTTCATCAGGATTTGCAGAACTTCTGCCAAAAAAGAAGCTTAAAAATGCTGTAAATAGAGAGATTAAAAATGCCCCTAGAAACAGACGCAGAGCGCGCTGATTTTTTTGATACAAATGATGACGGTGTTACTGCCACAATTGGTGCGGGTACGATTTACGAAACAACGGCTAACGGCATTTTTGATAATGAATACATCGAAGCAGTGAGCGTTAGCAGCCTTACCCCTACTTTTCATTGCCGAACATCAGATTTAACCAATATCACAATAGATTTTAAGCTCACCGTAAATAGTACGGACTACAAAATACGTGATATTCAACAGGATGGCACAGGGATGACTTTGCTAATACTCGAAAAACAATGAGAGCTGAAACCATAATGGATGGTGTCGTTACAACCCTTACCGGGCTGACAACAACCGGAAACAATATTAAACGAGCAAGAATTTATCCATGGGCGGAATCAGAACTGCCCGCTATATCTGTTTATATGGGGCAGGATGTTGTGGTTGAGGAACTGCAATCAGGGCTTCTGAATTGGGAATTAAACCTGGCAGTGGAATCTCATGTTCAGGAAAACAATGATATTGACCAGCAATTAAACACGATCAGAAAAGAAGTCCACGCAGCTTTAATGGCAACCCCACAACAGGGTTTAACTTACGTTATTAACACCACGGCAGTTGGCGCGAATGAGCCTGTTTTATCAGATACAGGACAGCAACCTGTCGCATCACAAAGACTTGATTTTATAATCAAGTATCGAACATCACGAACCGCGCTTGACGCATAGGAGTTTATTATGAAAGACGGCATCACTTACGAGATGAAAAAGGGCGGGTCAGTTACGATTGATCCTAAAAAGCAAACCGTAAAAGAACCTGTTAAACCACAGAAGGAAAAGAAAGATGCTAACTAATACAGATATTGTACTGGCAAAAATAGAAAGTACATATAATACCGATCCGGTGCCGGTAGTTGGTACTGATGGTGTATTGTGTGAATCCCCCAGCCTTGGATTTGAAAGCGCAAGAATGAATGAGAGACCAGCAGCCCGTGCAAACCTGGGGAAATTAAAGTCAGTTTATGGCGGTTCTCTGAGAACAATAACGTTTGATGTTGAGATTAAGGGGTCGGGAACAGCAGGGACAGCGCCGGAGTATGGCCCACTTCTGAGGTCTTGTGCTTTTGGTGAGACTATTGTCGCCGCCACCTCCGTAACTTATGCGCCTGTTTCCGCTAGTTTAGAAAGCTGTACCATTTACTATTTTTCAGATGGTACAAAACTATACAAATTAACCGGCTGCCGTGGAAACGTATCGTATGCCATGGAAGCGGGCGGGATTATAAAAGCAAGTTTCACCATGACTGGCCATTGTTCCCAGCCTACTGACACGACAGCAGGCGCGGTTACTTATGATTCGACTGTCCCACAAGCTATAGTAAACGGTACATTCACAATCAATTCATACGCCGCAACCATATCTGCTCTTAATTTTGACATGGGCAATGTTATCGCCATGCCGCCAGATATTAATGCGTCTGACGGGTTTGCAGAAATCCGCCAAACAGGGCGCGATCCGTCAGGGACGATTGACCCGGAAGAAGTCTTAATAGCAACTCATGACTTTGAGGCTGCTTATCGTGCGGGGACATCAATGGCCATCTCAATCGGATCAATAGGCGGCACAGGCGGAAATATCGTTAATGTTGATATGCCTGCAGTTTACTACCGTGAAATTAGCATGGGCGACAGGGACGGCATCAGAACACTTGAGCTGCCATTTGGTATGGCTGAGTCATCTGGTAATGACGAGTTATCAATAGTTCTAACTTAATAAAGGATATATATGAAAGCAATCAGCCTTGCACCTTTCAATCATTCCTTTCCTGATGACGATACTGTATTCAATCTACGCCCATTAAACGGGATTGAAGATTTGGAAAGGAATAATCTGCTTTACGGTCATGAGGGGAAAACAAACGAAGCCTTTTTGTTTGTTGTTAAAAAATGTCTTACTGGCTGGTCAAAATATCTTGATGCTAACGATAAAGAGATCGTATTTAATCCTGATAAACCAGACGAGAATATGAAGGTATTACATGCAGACGTTATTTGTGATCTTTACAAAAGAATCATAGCGGCCTCGGAGGTGTCAGACCAGCAAAAAAAAACCTGATGCTTGGCGCTGAAATATCAGCACAGGCGCAGTTTTATAATTGTTCAAAATGTCGGTTTGGCAGACATTGCAACGAATCAAACCCGGCTCCAGCACCACAATGGAAAGCAGATGGATTAATAGATAATCCATATATCTGTCCATTGCCAATTGTACAAAACTGGGTTTTTGATTTGATCAGACTCAGGAATCATTTGAAAGACGGCATTAACCCATTTGCTGGTGGCATACTTGATTGGCCGGTTGTTTTTATGCGGGCTATAGACGTGCTTGACGTTCAGTTTAATAAAATACAAGAGGAAAAAAATGGCAGTCGAAAGTAAGCTAATATTACGCGGTGAAGACAGGACAAAAGCAGCGTTTCGACAGGCTAGAAAGAATACAAATGCGTTAAAAAACTCAATCAAGGGGTTAGTTGGGGCGTATGCAGCCTTTAGAGTTGTGAGTGCTGTTATTAGCATTCATAGAAAATTTGGTGCAGCAATCAGTGACCTTGCAGCAATTACAGGCGCAGCAGGTAAAGACCTGGAATTTTTCAGGAAGAAATCAAAAGAGATTGGCGAAACCACAACATTAAGCGCAAGTCAGGCGGCGGAAGCCTTTAAACTTGTAGCGTCTGCAAAACCGGATTTACTGGATAATGCCGCCGCACTCGCAACTGTAACCGAGCAAGTAGTGCTATTAGCAGAAGCATCTGGATCAGAATTACCTGATGCTGCGAGAACAGTTGGTTCTGCTTTGAACCAGTTTAGCGCAGACGCAGATGAAGCTGCCCGGTTTGTTAATGTATTGGCAGCAGGTGCCAAGTTTGGCGCGTCTGAGATTGCCGATACCTCCGAGGCGCTAAAAGTTGCCGGTCTGGTAGCAAGTGCAGCAGGGACTTCGTTTGAAGAAACAAACGCCGCTTTGCAGGCTATGTCTACTGTGGCGCTGAAAGGTGCAGAGGCCGGTACTGGATTAAGAAACGTCTATTTAAATTTAGCCAAACAGTCCAGAGATGATTTTAAGCCTGAATTAGTCGGTTTAACTCAGTCCCTTATAAATATAAAAGCTGCCGGGTTAAGTACCAATGAAATGCTTACGATATTCGGCAAGAAAAATATCGTTGCGGCATCAGCACTTGTTAATACTGTTGATAAGTTAGGGGGTCTAACAGAAAAATTAACTGGTACACAAACAGCTATAGAGCAAGCACGAATCAAGGTTAACAACCTCGACGGTGATATTAAAAGGATGAATAGCGCATGGGAGGCGGCAGCTATTGAATTGGGCGAGACATTTGATCCTATTTTAAGGCGTACAGTTCAGGCAATAACAAGTGCTGCGAAAGTTATTAATACAATTACGCTAGCTCTTGATGATTTTGTTGACTCAATAGCCGCTTTTGGTGCAAGGGCAACATTAATGCTGTCTGGTAATATTAGCGGATTAAAAACAATAAATGCTCTACGAGAAGCGCAGATAGAAATAAATAATAAAGAACTGGAATCAATCTGGAATAAGAAAGCTGCAAATGATGCAAACAGAACAGCAGCAGAAACAGCAGCAGCAGCAGAAAAATCCCGTGCAGAATCAGCGTTAAGACTTGCTGAACAGGGAAAATTATTAAAAGAAGCTCAGGCGGTAGAAGAAAAATCCAGGATTGAAGAGGCTAATTTTCTTTTTGAAGACTCAATGAATAAACGTCTTGATATTTTTAATCGTACATTGATGACACAAAAAGAAAAAGAAGATGAAAGATTTTTACAGGCTCAGTTAAGGCTTGAAGAAGAGTTGGTTTTCCGTGATTTATCAGAAGAAGAGCATAATCAAAAGTCCCTTGAAATTGCTCGTACCCATGAAGAAAATTTAACAGCAATAGCTAAAAAAGGCGCAAAAGACAGGGTTAAAACAAATTCAGATGCTTACTTTCAAATAGCGCAATCTGCTCTGAGCGTTATGGCTATTGTTGGGGCTAATTCTAAGTCAAGAAGCAAAAGCGAGTTCGAACAACAGAAAAATTTATCAATGGCCTCAATTATAGTCAATACCGCTTCGGCTGCTATGAAAGCATACTCTTCTGCCGGCAACCCTTATATTGGCGCAGTCCTGGCAGCAATTGTTGTGGCGGCTGGTGCAGCGCAATTATCAAAAGTAGCCAGCACGAAATGGGGAGGCCGTGGTGGTGTTGCGCCAGCGGGGGGGGGCAGTGGTGGCGGAGGTGGTAGTGCAGGAACAGCCAAAGCACAACAAGCTCCAGTACAAACTCAAATAGAAACACAGCAGCAGCAACAAACACAGCCCGTACAGGTGACAGTTAATCTTGACGGCAAGCCTCTTGTTGATCACATGGCTAATGCTTCTCAAGACGGCAGGCTGGTAATAAATGCAGGAGCGGTTGCATAATGGCTAGCCCGCGTTTTATGCTGACTAATTTAATAGACTCAGCCACACTTACTGCATCAAGTGAGGATAGCGTTTTAGTTGGAGCAAATATAGCTAATGCTCTTCGTGGCAAGGTTTGGCAAACAGGCACATCCACAGCAGCAGAAGATATTGTTATTGACCACGCATCTGCAAAGGCGGTGACTTGTGTTATTCTTCTAGACCATGATCTGACGGCGAGTGATACAGGGATAAATATAGAATTTAATGCCACTGACTCATGGGGCAGCCCTTCTGTCACGGAGGCGTTAACAAGAGTTTCTGGCCCAATTATTAAGTTTTTCGGATCTCAATCTTACCGTTATAATCGTATAACATTTACAAAATCAGCAAGCGGTGAGACCAGATCAATAGGCAGGGTATTTGTCGGGACTTATTTTGAAAACCCGACAGCAGGGAATATAACTTTTGATCCTGTTGACTTGAGTAAATCTATAACCACAATAGGTGGGCAGAATTATTCTGATATTCGGAATACTTATGATAAAATAGGTATCCCGATGCAATTAGTAACAAAATCTGACATGGATACGCTTAAACCATTGTTTAAGACGGTTGGGACACATACCCCATATTTTATATCTATCAACGATGACGTAGAGGCTAATAAATGGGTATATTATGTAAAGAATACAAAAATACCAGGATTTAGTACGGTAAGTACAACAAATTACTGGTCAACAGAGTTGTCTCTGCGTGAGATGTTATGACGGTCGCAACTGATTTAGTCCACCCTGACCTTAAAAAAATATTATTGGCAGACGTTACTTGTGGCCAGCAATTAACAATCTGGACGTTAAACAGCGGCACAACATACTACGCAACAGCAAATTATAATATAATCGACGTTGAAGAATCAGGGGCAAGCCTGACCAGTCGAGCCTCTATTGCTTTAGTCGATGCTAATGCCGGGTCATACTTTTATGACTCTACAAATAGTCGGGTATATGTCAATACAACTGCCTCGGCAGATGCCCATACAGTCACTATTCAAGCCATGCTCCAGTTTTATTATTCTGATGCTGGAAAATCAATTAATAGCCAATATTATGAGCCACGCCTTGTCTCGTCTCCGAATCAGTCATCAAGAATAGAATCAACATTCGGCGGGATTACACAGATTTCCGGTGGCAATCTGGTTTTATCAAATGCTGACGGGTTTTACGACGATATTGTAAATTTCCAATGGAACGCCGGGGCAGTCGCTTTAAAATTAGGCACAGAAGTAAATGGCGTAGTCATGGTCTATGGGGATTATCAGGCAATAGGAACCTGGCTGATTACTAATTGGTCATTGAGTGACACAGCATTTAGTCTGACATTATCTGAGTACAAGATAAAGATTAAAAAGAAAATCCCGTATACATTTTACGACAGGGTAACTTATCCAATTATTGAAGAGTCTGATATTGGCAAGCCCATCCAGATAGCGTACGGCAGGATAAAGGGGGCAAAACCTGTTTTGATTGATATAGCAGCGCGCAAATTTAAAATAGCTGGCCATGCCATCAATGAATTTGAACAGGTCAGGGTGCAAAGCAAAACCACTGATGAATGGCTGATTAAAAGTTTTGAAACAACGGATTTGGCAAATGGTGAATTTACACTATCCACAGCAGACTGGGCTTATGATGATAATGTTGCCGTAGACTTCAAGGGAAAGGAGAGGTCAGCCGGAGTCTTGATGGATAATGCATCAGATATTGTAAAAGATATACTGGACACATATTTAGGAGAGACAGCAAGCACAAATGATGCCAGCTTTACAACTGCTTATAATCGTCTCCATGGCGGGTCTATTTTTAAATCAACAGAATTAAAAACATACCGTGCGCTTGGAATTTATATTTCTACAACACAGCAGACAAATGAAATACTTGAAAAAATTAATGCCTCCGTCGGGTCTTATTTAATAGCAAATACAGCAGGAGAGTTTATATATCGAGTTTTCTGGCCATCAAAAAGTGAAGGGCTAAAAGAATTTGACGACAGCCTTATTTCATCATTCTCAGAAATAACGGATGTTACAAATATATTTAGCAAAGCAAAAGTGACTTATGACCATAGATATTCAAGAGATTGGTCGGAACTTAAAGAATTTGATAATACAGAAAGCCAATATATAAATAATGAGAGTACCTTAAAGCTTGTTGAAAAAGAAACCTATCTTTCCGAGTCAGACGATGCGGAAATATTAGCAGAACGTGTCATTAATTACGAAGGTAAACCGCTAAAGACTTATTCAATAACAGTTCCGGCCAGAGAAACTCTTTTAATGCAGCCCGGTGATGCGGTAAGAATGATTTATATACGTCATAACATCGATGGAGTATATGAGATATTACAAATTAATCATAATCTGGAAGGTGGCACAACAAGCCTTATTCTGGGTGACTCCCACGGCCTAAAAGATGAGTCTGGTTTCTGGGTTAATGATTCTGATACATTACCAGTCCGGTTTGCTAATGAGGCCGGTTATGGAGCTGCATCACTTGTGTGGAATGATAACTGGTCAGATGCTATTGCAATATGGGCGATACAGAATGTTGGATATTGGACAAATTTAAACGGATATGCATCATCTACCGACCCACGCTCATTAAACAAATCAACCTGGATATAACATGCCATTTATTACGATAACAAAACCAAGCGCAGGCGATCCAACTACAAAAGACCTCCAAGATAATATGATAGACAACCAGGTTTTTTTAAATAATAATATAGCGGCAAGCCTTGGCGGATTAGTTTCTAACTGGTCTTTCGAGACTGACGCTGACTCAGATGGCGAGGCTGACGGATGGGACTATACAAATTACACCGGCGGCTCTAATGCTTTAGTCACAACAAATGAATCAGCAGGCATTACGGCGCAGTCATTTACATCAACAATATTGGCAAATGGCGGCGGGTATATAGACTCAACAGATTATTTTGAAGTGGTCGCATCAAGATATTATGACTGGTCGTATCAAGTTAATGCCAGCGTTGCAAATGTATCAAATCAATATCAAGTGACTTGGTATACAGACGCCAAAGTTTCGATATCAACAACAACTTTAAATCAGGATACAAACACTTCTACCGCTGCAAATCAGAGTAGTGGTGCAGTGCAAGCACCGGCAACGGCAAGATGGGCGAAGGTCAGATTAGAGGGCGGGATCCCAGGTGTCGGAAGTATGATAGGGGTAATATATTTCGATGCAATCGTATTTGGTTTATCAAACCCTGACGCTTCAATCAGACAGCCTGTTTTAAAAACAGCAACAGCCAGTACATCAGGTTCTACACCCGAAAATGGATCTACAGACATAACTCTTAACGCCTATTCTTTTTTCCCGATGATTCAACAAGAATATGACATTGCTTATAGTTCAATGGTTGGTCATTTTACTGATGGCGCAAGCCCGGACAATCCGCGCTTTGCTTTTGTTAATCGTGCCGGAAGTGGCGATTTGCAGAATTACGATGTAGATCACAGGTACATAGAAGCATGACACAACATACAAGAATCTATCTTGATGCAGCTGGTAATATTATCCATACCCATACCCAGACAACTCCGATTACTTTTGAGCCTGTTGAAGATAAAAATATTGTCGAATCTCATGATGTTGAGCTTGATGATCATCCAAACGGATTTATTCGAGCGAGAGAATTATTATCAAATATGGAGAGAAAATCCGGGAAGATACAATTTAAAGAATCGGCAAAAAAGAAAATGCCTATAAGAAAACAGGTTAAAAATAATGCCAGAAAAATATAAATTTATTATTGAACATACGCCATTTCTTGTGGGTGTGGCGGGGAGCATGAAGTTGAATTATACACGGATTGTAGAGACATTAATTATTGTTGTTTTAACTGCGTTTGGGTCAAGTTACCTGACGGTTGAAAAATTAAGTTATGAAATAGATTATCTTGATATGAGAATGACAAACGTTGAAGAAACAGTAAACCACCTCCACCCACGCGGATACCCTAAAATACCGGATTAGTTATGGACATTAAAAATCTATCAGTTATTCTTGGAATTGTAACGACCATCTCTGGTGCCACATACTTCGCCGCCACAACATTCGCCAAAGACTCTGATTTGAGACTGGCATCAACCAAGGCAGAAGTTGCGCTTGATATTTCCATTGATTCACTTGTTGCAAAACTCGCTCTGCTTGAGGTCAAACCAGATAAAACACCGTATGACCTCGCCAAAATTAAATATTTACAGGATGAAATTAAACGACTCAGAAGATTAAGGAGTTTGTGATGGAATACAAACTGGAACATGGCAGGTCTACCAATACGCCTACAAAAATAATTGTTCATGCAATGGCAGAATTTCTGGAGGGTGGTGACAGAGACTTACATGCCGCTCCCTTTCTGGACAAGTTAGGATTAAGTGCCCATATCCTGATAACGCCAAGCGGTGATTTAATCAGATGTCGTAACGACAATGAAGGCGCATGGCACGCCAAAGGCCATAACACTAACTCACTTGGTATTGAGTTTTTAGTGCCTGGTTGTCACACTTACGAAACATTCAAAACAGCAATCAAAGAGGACTGGGTAAGCGAAACACAGTATCAGGCAGGACTGGCTTGTATCCAGAACTGGTGTAATGCATGGCATATTAAATCCGTGGAAAGGCATAGTGACGTATCAGTAGGTCGTAAGGTTGATCCCGGTAAAGGATTCCCAATTGACCGATTATTGAGTGAAGTAATAATCTAATGCCCAAAGCCTATTACATTGATGAAGACGGGCTTGACGATCTCCAGAAAAAATTCACTTGCGCAACCTTACGCAAGATAAACAATTCTAGCCATACCACATACTATGCAATGACATATAAAGAAATTGCTGCGGTGCTTGGCATATCATATCAATCAGTAGAACAAACAGTCAGACGGGCGCTTAGAAAGTTGAGGAAAGAATATGTTGATATTCATTAGAGTTGTATTCTGGACAGTTGTTTTATTAGCGGTTAGTTTAATAATTTACTGGAGATAAAGGAGGACTAAATGGAATATATAAATCTTGTTAAGAAATTATTTGAATATCGAATTACATGGTTAGGCTTAGGACTATCCATTGGTAATGAATATACTATTGACCTGATAACAAGTCTGGCAGGTTTGTTATGAGCAGCAATTTAACAAAACAAGGATTTCGTGGCACACGTTTTGTCAGTACTACTATAGTGTGGCTTACCGCAACAGCAGGATGGTTTTACGGACAAATGGATGCAAGCGAATGGATTAACTTGTCAATCTTCATCCTCGGCATTTATGGTGTAAGCGAAGTTGGGGCAAAAGGTGCGACAGCATACGCAATTAAACAGCGGGAAGGTAAATAATGTTTGATAATCTATTGAAATCAGTCATTGGTGTCGTTGTTCTGCCTGTTGATATTGTAAAAGATGCTGTCACTCTGGGTGGTACGTTGACTAATGAAGACAGCGCAATAGCAAAAAGAGCTGATCAAATCGGGAAAAATATAGACGAAGCTCTCAACCCAAAAGGGGACGAATAGTGTTCGGATTATCAAAAATCTACACCATGGGCATAGTCGCTATTGTGGCAGTTGTCGCTGTTACAGGGATTTATTTTTATGGCCATTCTAAAGGTTATGATTCTTGCCAGGCAGAACACCTGCAAGCACAGATAGACCAATTAGCCAAAGATGCTGAGACTGTCGAGAAAATAGAGGAAAAAGCCAATGTACGGACAAAGACTGTTATTAAATGGAAAACCAAAATTAAAGAAGTCCCTGTATCTGATTGTCTTAAGCGTTTTCCTGATGAGCGTGTTGACCGGTTGCGCGACTTATACAACGGAATTAAGGGATCAAAGACTGACGGTTGATTGTCCGCTAGTCCCCCTCCCTGCTGGCCCTGTCGGTATCTCAGAATATGAGGATACTATTATTGAGCAATGGACGCAGGTAATGGGATGTACAGACAGATTTAGGGCGCTCAGAGCCAGGTAATCATAGTTTAGCTATAAACAGGATGTCATCGGGTCTGCCCTTTACCCTCCAGAAGCTATCATCAAAGTCAAATGGCACAACCGCCAATTCTTGGCCATTACGTAATTTAATCATCACAATATTATCCTCCGGTACCGTCTCATCATTCGGCACCCAGGCATAAATATTTCCATGGCCAGGGGCGTAGTCCCAGTTGCGCCAGTATGTAGTGTCATTATTAGGTGAACTTTTTTGAGTGATATAATTCATACGGCAGCAACATCTACCAGCATCATCCCAATGTGAAAAGTACTTGATCCGTGCATTATCTTTAGTTTCATACTGGCTCCAAACCAGCAACGGCGTACCTTTCGGGATATTCGGAAGTTCTGGTCTTTTTAAATAATTATACAGTTCATTCTCCGCTACTTCTAATGCTTCTCTTAATTCTGTTTCTTTACTCATCACTTATTCTCCTGCATCATTAATGTTTATACTTGCTTACTCCGCAAAAGATACACTTATAATCACTGCGCTTATCTTTACCGTTAACTGATACTACTGTTACTTTTCTGTATAGATGCCAATTCATAAACCACCAGTTACCAATTACTACTGAAAATAAAAGGTTCACCCGGCAGCCCTGACTAACTTAGTTAATGCTGCCCGGAATGCGTCTGGAAGTTTTGAATCACACGCTTTAATTGAGTAAACCCCATCAATTGGGTAAAAATAAACTCTCCATATTAATGATTCTGTGTTTATTTTTATCTCTATATCATTGCCTTTTTTATCTAGTGTAGGTACTACATAATCAAACCAAGGCTGTTCAGTTGAGAAGTCTGGGGTTCTTAAGAAATTCTCCCCTTCTGGTGTAGACCATTCAATACCTTGAAGTGCATAGTGTGACCACTCTATCCACTCGCAGATTTCTTCGTCAGTTAGTAATTTCATCACTTATTCTCCTGTAGTGCTTGTTTATTATCACAACCACAATTACCTGATGATATACAATGACCGACCGTTTTATTGTCACAAACTGGTTTAGGGCAATGACTGGAAGATAAAGCTTCTGCCAGTTCAGCATTTTTTGCCTCAAGAGCCTGAGGAACCAGTACCTTCCCTTCTTGTTGTTTGAGCAGGTCCAGATAGGCTTGGGCTAGCTGCATAGTCTTGTCGCTCCATGTATATACAGCGTTATTTTTAATAATTGTTTCTGCTATTTCTTTAGCGTCCATTACTTATTATCCTGTATCATTGCTTTGTAGATAGCTTGGTACATATTCCAGATAATCCATTAATATTGATTTGTAGCCTTTTCTTGTCCCCGGTACTTTGTCGCTTAATAAGTCACGGACTGCCAGCCATTCATCATTATTCAGACTATCTCTAATCTCGCGGGCATTTGCCCAGTTAAGCTCAATATCATCTGCATCTACAATATCTCTAAACTGTTTGGCGACATCATTGATTTTGTCCCTATCAAGAACCTCACCATTAATTGATCCAACTAGTTCAACGTCTCCCATTTCTATAATTCTTTCTGCTTCGTCAGGGTCAACAATACCGGAGAAACTAAATGTATAACGTGCAGCCTGGATAGCGGCTTTGTGTCTTAACATTCTGGCCGGGTATTTTTTCCATGGATCAGTAGACCGCTCGCACTCGCTCATATACTCAGTGACAGACACAGGATGACTGCGGTCTTTTCTATACATTTTACAAGTGACAGAAACCAGCTTTCCGTCTTTGAAGTCATCTACAAATTCCATGCCGTCAAAATTCTTGTGGCTGTTTATAATTTTAAGCCAGCCATCTATTGAAACAATAGGCTGAATACCTCCGCCACGGGCAGGGAAAGCATAAATTTCTTTGGTAAACGGGTTTAGGTCGTATTGCTTGGCAACGACCAAAAATGCCGCTACCTGTTCTTTGCTAGCCTGTGAGTCTTTTATAATCGTATTTGCCAGCGTAGATTCAAAAGAATTTACTTCCATTCCAAAACGTGCCGCCATGTCAGCAGTAACACTTTTTTTCGTTATGCTATTACTCATAAGTCACCTCTAATAATTAATTGATAAGTGCTTGATCTTGCCGTTTACAATTTTAACTATCAGTTCCTTAGCTTTTTCGTCGTCCATAAAAGTAGATAAATCAGATAAAATGCTGTTATTTATTTTCTTCCTATGCGCCTTGTTAGCCGCCTTCTTTTCAGCGGCCTCTAGCTCTGACTTTTCTTTAGCAACCCGTTCGGCTTCTACCTTTTCTGAGCGTTTACGTTCTGCCAGTATTGCTGCATTCTTTTCATTTTCAGCTTTTTCAGCAGCAGCCACCTTGTCCTGCTCGGCCTTCTTTTCAGCGGCCTCAGCAGCTTCTTTCCTTATTTTTTCTTCACGTTCTGCCTGTGCTTTTTCTTGTGCTGCTTTTTCCTTTCTGGCAATTTCAGTAGCTTCTGATTCTTCTTTTTCCTTTCTTGCTATCAAACCTTCGATCATCAAGCATGACTTTTCTTTTGTTTCTTCTGCCCATCCCACGAACTCAGAAAAACTGTCATCTATTTTTATCTTGGCAACAGTGCCAAGAAATTCTTTGAATTCAGCAGCAGTAGTAAACTCATGCTCTGGCGGTAAATTCATAGCGTTAATTCTTGCCAGGATATTGTCTTTTCGTTCTTTTTCTGCATCCTCCCACTCAGTTAATGGTTTGCGTACATCGTCTTTTAGTGCATCAAGATAGCCCCTCATTCTTTTCCTTTCAGCATCGATCTGCTTAGGGAGTGCCTTTAGTTCAGCAACATAAGTTTTACCTAAATCATCCATATAGGTTTTTGATTTGGCAACTTTAGCGGCAAGACTGGCAATTTCTTTCCTTCCTTTGTCTGACTTTAAATCAGGGATGACTCCTGAAACATGATTTTTTATTGTTGCCAAAACAGAATCAAGTTCTTTGCCCTGAAATAAATCTATTGCAGTCACTTCTTTGTTTATTAATTCATTCATTTTATGTCCTCATATTTTATGATGCTCTCCGAAATTCTCTCCATTGCTCTAAATCCATTAAAGTGATTTCATTGTCACCGGCAAAAGCCTCGATCTCATTACAAAACTCGTTAAACTCAAAGCTGGTCATTTTCTTACTTGTCCATTCCTGTATCATTTTGCCCTTAATTACGTCTGTTATTGGCTCGGTAAACTCTTGCAGAAAATAGTGGTGCCAGTTCTCAGAACTATGTTTCTCTCCTCTTTTTGCCATCCAGTAACTTATTTGTGAGAGCAGTGACCAGTGGCGCCTATTTGCTTCCAGTGATCTTTGCCTCCGATATTCTTTAACCTCTACCTCGCATACTGGCTTGGCAGGTAAATTTAAAATAAACTCTGCTGCGTGTGCTTTGGCTTTGTGAGTGTCAAGTTTGAGTCTCATTTATCCATCTTCATATTTATCTCTTCCCATGTTTGTTATTTTTGCAGCTTCATCAAAAAAGCTGTGACTCTCCATTTTATCTTTCCGTTTCAAATACCCTTCATCTTGCTTATGTTGATTGTCTCGATCTTCTTTCGAAACTGGTAGATCCAGATTATTGAAATGGTCATAGATGTATTCTGATAACTTGCCGTTTCTTGTATTGACCAGTTCTGATATTTTGCGCCAGTCCAGATCATCAACGGCCTCCTGAAACTCATCAGGATACTCAATCATTATCTCGCGTATGTTCATTTCATTTCCTTTAAAAGTGCCTTAGCTTTCTCCATATCCAGCAGCCCCAGCACAGATGCTTCCAAAGCGTCTACTAACTTTTGATGATTATTTACAGCTTTAACGATAAAGGCTGCGTCGTCCTTAGCATCTGAGCCATTCATTTCTGACGCGTGTATTCCATCTGTAGTAATAATCCATTCCATATTTTCATAATCATTTCCGACATAACAAATAAGCCAGTCATTACCAGTTTTTTCCACTGTTGTTGCTATCCAGGGTAATTTTGTGTGATTCATTGGTATTCCCTATATTAGCGTTTGCTTATGTTCTTTGTTAAATCAGTGTCTTTAACTACTACTTCAACGTCAGGTGATAGAGCAGTGACAATTGATGCCAAGACGTGCTTATTATAATTTAGTGCCTCGGATAGGGTAGATACATTTGATGTCCTCAGGGCCAGTTCTGTCAGCCCTTTGATGGCCCCTTTGATTGTGTCAAACCACATGACTGATTTATAATAATCTTCCCTGCCGCCATCTTCAGTTTTTCGTGTCCTTTTTTCCCGGATCATCCAGCAGTATCGATCTGCTGCCAATGCGTATTTGTCATCAATTATGATTTGCATGATTATCCTATGTAATTAATTATATTCTTAGCTACAAGACCAAG
>CAJVYT010000017.1 GCA_913009765.1 uncultured candidate division Zixibacteria bacterium | reverse complement strand
GGCTATGGATCGGATACACACAATCATACTTAAAATCATTAATTAAGCAATAATACTGCTATATGTTATCTTATTTTTTTTTTTTTTTAATGATACGGCGACCACCGAGATCTACACTCTTTCCCTACACGACGCTCTTCCGATCTACTCCTTCTCAAAATATGGAAATAGCTTATAATCCTATTATAAACAGTTCTGCGAATTATGCTCAAAAAGACTTTGATCTTGTAGGTTTCACATTATATCATCCGGGTAGTAATAACAGTTCTCAAATACAATTAACATCGTTGTCCTTTGAAGTTTTAGATGAATGGGATAACAATATTATTATATCTGACATATTTGATAGAGTTAAAATACGTCGTCAGCAATTGGTAGTCGCTGACCAATCCAATTTATTAGACACAACAGTTGTTCAGCTGCAACTCAATTCACCAATTACACTGAACCCAGGAGAGATTGATTCAATTGTTGTTATGGCGAATATTAAAAACAGTTCTACTTTAAATACTTTTAAATTACGGATAGCAGACAGTACATCTTTTGTTGTAAGAGATATAAGTTCCGGAGCAAATATCACTGTTATAGCAGATACAAATTCTTTGGTTACAAGTAACTTATTTCCAGTAATAACATCTACTACTAATTTGAAAATAGCTGCTGAATCTCCGAAGATTTGCTACAACAAAATTTTACCTACAACAGTTATAACCGGAAAAGACTCTTTAGAACTTGAGAGTTTTACACTTGGATATCCATACTCCTCGTTATATTCACCAGTAATTCTTAAATCAGTTATCGTATATGTTTTGGACTCACTCGAAAAACCGCTGGACCCAACCAAATTGTTTGATAGAATAGGATATAAGCTTAATTCTTCAAGCTCAGTTCAATATCAGCCGTTTATTCAGCTTTCATCCGGGGCAGCTTTATTCCAATTTGGTACTGATGGTATAATACTCAACCCTGAAGATTCTGTTGTTTTAACGTTGATTGGTGATATAGAAGCTGATGTCCCTTATGATCATTTTAGATTGATAATTAATGAATCTTCATCATTTAACTTTGTAGATCAAACAGATTCTACTATGTTGCCTAAGTTACTGTTTGCTGAAAATTGTAATCAAATATTTCCTATTCAAACGATTGTATCGTCTATTATATCACCTGCCGGTCGACCACTAATAGAAATATCTGCTCCTCAGGTAAAAAATGTTTTTGTTGGGCAGCAGAACATACCAATCTTTAGTACTACATTAAATTATGATCAAGAAACAATGCAGGGTGATTTACTCTTTACATATCTGGAAGGATCTATTACAAAACGTTTGTCAAATACATATGTCTCTTATTCAGGAAATGATATTTTTACAAACATGCGATTGTTAGTCAACGGAATGGAAGTAGTTGCTGATTCAATATTTTCTTATGACAGCTTATTTTTATTCGTTGATACTGGTATGTCTATAGCAAATGGAGACATAATAGATATTAAAGTTTTAGCAGACTTAAAGAATGATGCACCCTCAGGTAATTATCGTATTAAATTTACTGATTCAACTTTCTTAGGCATTGAAGATTTACAATTAGCAACAAAAGTATATCCTATCTTATTATCTGGATCGTATCCAATTCTATCTACTGAATTATCATTAACAGAAGCAAATTTGAAAGAATCGTTTTCAAATTATCCAAATCCATTTGGAGTTGAATCTGAAGAAACAACGATAACATTTGTATTAAGTGAGAATGGACTTGTAAATATCGAATTATTTACTTTGACGGGAAAATCTGTTTTACATCTTGTTAATAACGATAATAGAATTGCCGGAGTTTATGATTCTGATATATGGGTAGGAAAAAATAACAAAGGGCAAGCTGTAGTACCTGGAACATATTTCTGTAGAATTACTGTAAAATATGCTTCCGGTAAAGAAGAGACTGAACTAAGAAAGATTTCGGTGATAAGATGAAGAAAATTCTCCTATCAATTTTATTAGTTGTCACAATAACTTCCATAAATGCTACTGAAGACGGTGGTACCGAATCGCCATTTAATTTTGGATTTGGAGCAAGAGAACTCTCTTTAGGAGGTGCCAATATTACATCTGTTTCCCCTGCTACAGCAGTATTTTGGAATAGTTCACAACTTGCATCTACTGAATTTATTAAGGTTACCAGTTTCTATAGTCGTCTGTTTCAAAGTGATGTTATTTATCAGTATGCAGGGTTGGCATATCCTACAACAAATTCCGGTACTTTTGGATTTGGCATCTCCCGCTTAGGTGTGAGTGGGATAAATAAAAGAGATATAAATAATTTTGATATTGGTGAATTTGATGATACCAAATTAGGACTCTATCTGGCATTTGGTAAAAAAATATCAAGTTATAATGTTGGAATAATGTTCAACATTGAGCAGCATTCTATCGATCAATATAAAAAAACTTCAATGCCTGGACTCAACCTATCGATAAGTCGTAAGTTTAAAATAAATAGTTCTCTTTTTAATAATCTGAAAGCAGTTTTTAAATTTTCAAATATAATAAAACCGTCTATGAAATTAGTAAATGAAACAGTTACATATCCTTCTAAATTACAGCTAGGACTTTCCACAAATTTATTACTTCCTGATAGATGGAACAGCGACTTATCTTTTTATTCTCATATTTCAAAAGTTGAAAATTTGTCAACGAAAATATCTCTTGGATTAGAGTATTCAATTTATGAAACGCTCAGCTTGCGTGGAGGTCTTCGTGAAGCAAGCCTGTCTGTTGGTACCGGTATTAATTATAAAATGATACATTTTGATTATGCCTTTGTAAGCCGTGATTTAGGAGCTATCCATATGTTTAGCCTAACGTCTGCATTTGGTTCATCCATTTCTGAAAAGAGAGTACGTCAACATAAGCAGGAAGAGCAAAAGTTCAATCAACTTATGACAAATCGATTAGAAGAAAAAAATAATATTATGATTTCAGAGTTAACAAAATCAGGACATAAACATTTGCAAGAAAATAAACTAAATGAAGCCTTGTCAGATTTTAAACGCTCTCTCTTTCTAACAAAATCAAATAATATGGATACAACTGAAATTGCGGAAATCATTCAAAAGATAAGTGCGGAAATACGGGAAATCGAAATTAATAAATCTTACAGCCTACTTATTGATACTGCAAAGATAAAATTTAATGAGACTAATTATTTAGAATCAAAATATTTTGCTTCTCGGGCATTAGCTGCTATTTCAAATTCTGAAGAAGCACAACAATTATTGGATAGCAGTGAATATTATATAACAAATCGATTATCTGTAGAAAAGTTGACAACAGAACAACTTTGGGCAGCAGATTCTTTAGTGAGTTTTGGGAAAATTAATAAGGCTATTATAATCGTAACTGAATTAAAAAAAATCGTACCTGATGATAAACGAGTGCAGCGCATTTTCATTAAAACTTTATTTGAAAAACATAGAAAAGATGCCGAAAATGCATTTATGAATGATGATCTAGATTTAGCAAAAAATTTATTAGATTCAGCATCAGCACTTTTCCCCGGACACCAATGGTGTATAGAATTCAAGAATATGCTCGACGACGTAACTCGAGAGCAATTAAAGAATGTAGCAACACTTCCTGTTACCAAACCGAATATAATACTATCACAAAATATAAAAGATGAAGCTGCTTCGTTATACCAAATTGCCCAAGATCAGTTTGAAGATGGTAATTTACAATCTGCAGTTAGAAATTGGGAGAAGGTGGAAAATATTGCTCCTGATTATCAATCCGTTCGCGTTTATTTAATCAATGCCTATAAATATCTCGGTGTTGAACTTTATGGAAATAATAAATTATCTGCAGCTGTGAAAGTCTGGCAAAAAGCTGCAAAACTCAATCCTAATAATGATGAGATAGCAAATTATATAAAACGAACTTTGAATGAAATTAAAAAAGTAAAAGAGTTGAGATATGGTGAATCCTAATAATAATGACAATTCCGCATGGCCGCAGCCTCACGAATTTAAAAATACAATTCGGTTAGAGATCTCACTTTATATGTCTGGTATAATTCTTGCATTAATGTTAATCACAGGATATGTAATCACAAATCAATACGTTGAAACAGTTTCATCAAATGTAATCGAAAAGCATTTAGTACAGGCTCGGTCTTATTCAAGCTCCTCTGGAAAACTGATCCTTTCTACCAACGGTCCTGATGCACTGTTACTAAATAATATTTGTAAAAAATTATCAAAAGAAAACAATGATATTTTTTGGTGTGGTATTACTGATACTACAAATAGTTTTATAGCACATACTGACATAAAAAAAGTTATTGCCAATACAAAAGCATATGACTTTACCGCAAGTAAGTTTGAAGGACTTTTATATTTGAATGAATTAGTTAAAGTAATGCCAGATTCTATTCTTATTAAAGTTCCTATTGTTGAAAGTAATATCAATCTAGGTAATTTAATAATGGTGTTATCTACTGACGAAATATCTTCTGCAAAGTTGAAATCAATTCAAACGGTTGCTCTTACAACTATATTTATGTTTCTCTTAGGGGTTCCTTTAACAACACTAATGTTGAATAAAAAGTTAAAACCTATAAAATTAATTACAAATAGTTTGCAAAATATGGATTTTAATACATTTGATTTGCAAATTCCTATAACAAATAAGAATGAGTTTGGATATCTATCGGAGTCTCTAAAAGTTATGGGAACTAAGTTAAATGAAGCACAAAAAGAACAAATAGAGCGAGATCGTATCTTACGTGAACTTGAAATTGCCAGTGAGCTTCAATCAAAAATTCTTCCTCGTACATATCCGAAATCAGACAAATTTGAAATTGCCGGAGCATACAAAAGTGCAAAAGAAGTTGGGGGTGATTATTATGATTTTATTGAACTGGATGATGAACATTTAGGATTTTTAATAGCAGATGTATCTGGAAAATCTTTACCGGGTATGTTAATTATGCTGCTCACGAGAGATATCGTCAGAAATTTATCTCGACATATTAAAGATCCTGCAGAAATCTTATCATTAACAAACGAACAACTTCTTCCTAATATTAAAAAAGGAATGTTTGTTACTATGTTTTATGGAGTATTAAATACTACAAAAGGAACTTTTGAATTCGCTTCAGCTGGGCATAATCCACTGCTTCATATTGATATTAATACAAGACATTATGAATTAATAAACACAAAAGGATATCCACTTGGTCTCATGACATCGGAAGTTTTCAATAAGAGAATTGAAAAAGGATTGATTAGGCTTAATTCCGACTGTTTACTTATTCAATATACTGATGGAATCAATGAGGCTAAAAATAGTGACGGGTTTGAATATGGTATGGATAGATTTATTAGCTCAGTAGAGTATACAAAAAAAAATAATCCTCAGAATTTGGTTGAACAATCACTTAAGTCTCTTGATCAATTTGTGGGTAATTGCGAACAATTTGATGATATTACTTTACTTATTTTAAAATGGAAAGAAAATATAAATAATAAGATATATAAGAAAGAAGGTGCTGATGTCTGTTGAAATTGATAATATCGCAGTCATTCAAGCTCCACTGGATACTTATACAGTAGAGAAAGATAATTTTATAGGTTCTATCAATCATAGTATTATAAACTGTATTGATGTAATTTATGTTGACTGTCAAAAATTAGTTAGTGTTACATCTAGCCATGTAAGTCTTTTGTGGGAAGCAATGCAATTATGCAAAGAACAAAATATTCAGTTTATCCTCCGAAATGTTTCTAATGGGGTATATGAGGTTTTTAAAGTACTAGATTTAGATGCTTTCTTCAATGTTGAACAAGATAGTTGTTCATCAATGGAGCATAGTAAAACAGGGGAGATAGCATTATCTGTAGTTCTGCCATATGAATCAGAATTTCGACCCAATGTAGAAAATATAATTCGAGAGAAACTTAAACTGGATCAATATCTTAAAAACACATCAATATCACATAAAATTATCTATGAAATCGAAACAATATTTTATGAAGTAACTACCAATATGAGACGTCACGGTCAGATTACATCTAATGAACCTATTAAATTTTCATTAAGTCAGATGAATGACTCTGTTATTTTACACTTTGAGGATAGTGGGGTTTCATTTGATCTAACAAAACATGAAGCCAACTATAAGCCGGATCAAGCTATAAAGGAAAGAATGAAAAATGGTTTAGGAGTTTTGATGATCAGGAAAATGGCTGATTCTATTTTATACGAAAGAAGAGACGATAAAAATTTTCTAACAATATCAAAGACATGGAATATTGACAATGGAAAATAACAATTTAAACTATGTCTCGATTAATGCTGAGACAGTTAAAATAATTATGGGGCATACTCTAGACAATAGTAATGTTCATGAAATGGTTGATATGATTACAACATTACAAGAAAAGGATTATAAATATATTTTAGTAGATATGTCATTGCTGACTTTTATCTCTTCTGCCGGCGTTGGTTCTATATTGGGAACAGTTGAAACATCACGCGAGAACGGTGGAGATATTATCATATATGGAATTTCTGAAAATATTAAAAATATTTTTCAAGTGTTAGATCTTTTGGATTATTTGACAATCAAAGAGCATTATGAAACCATCAAAGAACAATTACAAATTGCAGAGTAAAACAGCATGAATGCCATTACACAAAATTCAACTATATATGATGAAAGTACGAGAGTCGATAAGAACTCTCTTGCTATGGATGCTTTATCAGAGTTGGCGAAACAGTTTACTGAACATACTGATATTGAAAGACTTCTTACTAATCTTCTCTTTACACTATCCGGACAATTTAGTGTCAATAACGCTTTTGTAATTATCCTTCAGCAGGGGGATTATACTGCAAAACAATTTTATTATGGAATTGGAAAATATAAACATAACGAATTATTAGAATCAATTGAAATGCATATTGATATTGTGGAATATTTCAAAAATTATAATCAACCACTTTCTATTGATGAATTAAACATTGAAGGTAAATCGGCAAATATTATATACAAACTTTATGAAGCAAATGTGAGTATTGTTGTGCCGCTTATTTTAAATAATAAATTTCTCGGATTAATTGCTTTAGGGGAAAAAGTGACAGGTAAAGATTTCAGTCAAAATGATATTGAAATTTTAAGTGCTCTTGTTAATTCAATTACTCCGTTTATTTCTAATTCGTTTCTGTTCATGGAAAATTCAAATCTTAATACCTGGTATCTAGAAATTTTAAATAGTGTAAAACATGGTTTGTTTGTTTTTGATAAGAACTTCCGTCTGAAAAGTGTAAATGATACTGGTTTTGCATTATTGAAAAATTTTAAATCAAAAATAAAACATAAAAAATCTCTTCTCGATATATCAATTGATTTTATCTTTACCGAATCAGAATTTCCAAGATGGGCAACTAAGATTAAAAAAGCATATATGAGTCAGAAAAAACAGATTTTAAAAAATCAAAAAGCCAAATCCGATAAACATGAAAAAATATTTAATGTTTCAATCAATACTATTAAACACAAAACAGAAGCTGAATCTGACTTGATTATCACTCTTGATGACGTTACACAGTTAATTGAGAGTGAACATAGAATGTTTGAAATGGAAAAGTTTGCTGATAAAGGGGTGATGGCGTCATCTATAGCACATGAATTGAATAACTTTCTCGGGTTACTTTTGGGTGGAGTTGAATTAACATCAATTTATTTTAACAAAGGAAACAGAGATAAAATAACAAAGAATATTGAAAAGCTTAAAGATAATATCTCTAAAATGCAGCGATTTACCGCTGGCTTAATGGATTACACTAAATTGAGTACATCAAAATCAATTGGGGATATAAATAATGTTATAGAAGATGTTATTTCGTTTCTTACTGTTCAAAAAAGATATTCAGGAATACATATTAAAACAGAACTTCTAACTGAACTAGAAGAGATTGAATTTGATGGCGATCAAATAGCACAACTTCTTTTGAATTTTTTAAATAATGCTGCTGATGCAATAAAAGAATCAAATTATGAAAATGGTCAGATAATAGTAAAAACATTTCAGAAATCTGGTTTTATATATTTATCTGTACAAGATAATGGTCCCGGTATCAAAGAAGAAGTTAAGAATAAATTATTTAAACATCATTTGACAACTAAGAAAAGTGGGCATGGGTACGGTTTAGTAACTTGTGGCAAAATATTAAATAATCATAATGCAATAGTTACTATTGAAAGTAAAGAAGGCAACGGGGCTACTTTCACAATTAAATTTCCTAAGGATGGGAGCCTACTAGATTAAAACTCATAATATGTATGTAAATATTAATCAGTTGTTGAGTTTTTCAATTAATAATGTCTAAAAGTGGTCACAACTTGGTCACAGTACTATGTAAGTTTTTGTGGTGCAACGCAAATATGGGGTTTGATTCCCCCCCCATTTTTTATAAGCCAAGGCAATATGTTACAAAACCCCTCCTAGGGGTTTTTTGTCTAAATTCTCATCTATTTTTCTATAACTCTGAATAACTACCAATAACTTACAACAATTTTGGCCACAATTTGATTACAGGTTAATTATTTTATGCGGTCGCAGGCAGAACCCTGGGTATCTATATAATAGATTTTCAACTAAGTTATTATAATAAAGTCTTTTACAAACCATCCCTGACATGTAAAAGATTTATCTTTTTTAGCAATAAAAATTAAAAACTAATTGATTTCTTAAATTAGCGGCTATTCAGATTCACTAAATCTACTTTTAATTGTAATTTCTTGACTTAGGTCAAGTAATAAATAAATACAACATTCTTGACTTAGGTCAAGTTAGTACGGATTAAACTAAGGTATAATTAGTCTGCATTTCATAAGAGATTAAATAATAAAAATATATAACAATATTAATAGTAAGACAGGATAAAGAATGAGTTATTCTGTGAATGTGCCTGATGAACACTATTGGGAAGAATTAATAAAATGTCAGTCAGCTTGTCCGGTTGGTACTGATGCCCGTGGTTATGTGAGAGCTTTGGCACAGGGAAAGTACGAAGAGGCATATCTTATTGCTCGCGGTCCTAACCCGCTTGCCTCAATTTGTGGTAGAATTTGTGCCGCTCCTTGCGAGGTGAACTGCCGGCGTGGTGATATTGATAAACCTGTTTCTATCAGAGCATTAAAACGTTTTGCATCCGAGCAATATTATGCAGCACACGGAAACGAACAAGTATTACAAGTGTTGGATAATATTCGAGCATATGTTTCCAATCGTGAGAATTTATTAGTCAACGAGCTTACAACAATTGATAAAGATATTCCTAAAACTATAAAAAAAGTTGCTGTAATTGGGTCAGGTCCTTCCGGGTTGGCATGTGCTCATGATTTAGCACTCTATGGAATTCAGTCGACAGTTTTTGAAGCTGAGCCGATAGCAGGGGGGATGCTCGCTGTTGGGATTCCTGATTATAGGTTACCTCGTGATATTATAAAACGAGAAATTGAAATTATTAAAAATCTTGGAGTAGAATTTCTAGTAAATACTACAGTTGGCAAAGATGTACAGTTTTCACAATTAGTACAGGAGTTTGATGCTGTTATTGTTGCTGTAGGAGCAAAACGTTCACGTTCTTTACCTATACCGGGGTTTGATCATAAGCAGGTTTTGGGTGGAGTTGAATTTTTGAGAGATTATTATTTAGGCAATGACACTCCTTTGGGTGAAAAAATTGTCGTAATAGGAGGCGGTTCAGTTGCTTATGATATTGGACGGTCAGCATTACGGTATGGACAGTTTGATATATCCAGACAAGCAAAACGTATTGAAGGCGTTCGAGAAGTGTTTCTTTGTTGTTTGGAATCGTTTGATGAGATGATGGCTGATGAAACAGAAATTGTTGAAGGGGAAGAAGAAGGAATCATTCGAATAAACTCAATTGGTCCTCAGGAAATTCTTTTTGAAAATGATAAAATATCAGGAATAAAATTTAAAAGATGCCTTTCTGTTTTTAATGACGAAGGTAAATTTGCCCCGGTATTTGACGAAAATGATATTATTACAATTGAATGCGATAATATTATGTTAGCAATAGGTCAACAAATAGATCTTTCTTTTATTGATCCAAAACGCGACAGGCTCTCATTTAATGATTATGGTTTAGTTACAGTAAATAAGGATGGTTCAACAGATGTACCGAATATCTTTTTTGCAGGTGACTGTGCCTATGGTACAAAGCTTGTTATTGATGCTGTTGCTGACGGTAAAAAAGTGGCACAGACAATTGCAAAACAAATTGTTGGGCTTGCAATATCTCCAAAGTTTGAAATAGATCATACCATTTTAGATAATTATGCCAGAGAAGCACAATATGAAGAAATTCACAGACAAGAAATACCTGCTTTGGAAGTTGAAGAACGACTCAAGCAAAAAAGACCTCCGGTTGAATTGGGATATACTGAATTAGATGTTATTGCAGAAGCAGCACGGTGTCTTGATTGTGGTGTGAATACAATTTTTAATGGGGATGTTTGTGTTTTATGTGGTGGTTGTGCCGATGTATGCCCTGAACTATGTCTGCAATTAGTATCGGTTAAAGAATTAGCGATAAATAATAATTTTGATTTATCAGCATCAGGATTTTCAGCAAATGATTCGGCTATTATTAAAGATGAAACGAAATGTATTCGTTGTGCTTGTTGTGCTGATCGTTGTCCGGTAGGTGCTATAACAATGGAAAGAGTAACTTTTTGTGAGATAGGTGAAAACTATGGAAGAGAAAAAAAAATCACGGCGTAATTTTATTTCAAAATTTGCTCCGGCAACATTTTGGGGGTCATTGGCTGTTTGGGGTGGTTCGTTACTGAAGTTTACTATGCCAACTCTGCTTCCTCAAGAATCAAAAAAAATAAAATTAGGTATGCCGGAAGATTATCCAACCGGAACTACAAAACTTTTTGAAAAAGAGCGAGTTGTTCTTTTTGTTGATAATGATGGGCTTTTTGCTATCTCAACAATTTGTACCCATCTCGGTTGTGTAACTAAATGGACAGGGAAAGGGTTTGATTGTCCCTGCCACGGTTCCAAATTTAATGCACAAGGTCAGGTCGTTCGAGGACCGGCACCTAAAGCTCTTAAATGGTTTAAAATTGAAAAATTACCATCAGGACAGCTTTCTTTAAACTTAGATAAAACTGTTAAATTAGGGGTGAAGGAACAGTTCTATGTCTAATAGTGATGAAAACAATAAAAAACCGTCAGGGATAGAAATATTTCTAACAAATTTGAAGCACCTGCCGCAGTCTTTTAAAGATGCCGCGGTTCGTCATGGACCTCCATCTTCTAATCGGGCAGCATCGCAAACAGTCTTTTCAAATTTATTCTTACATATTCATTCGGTACGTACTCACAGGTATAATTTTAAAAAGACTTTTACAGTAGGTTTAGGCATTGCATCAGCTGCTGCGTTTGTGATACTTGTGATAACCGGAGTTCTTCTGATGATATATTATAAACCATCCCTTGCTCAAGCATACAATTCGGTTAAAGATATTCATTTTGCTGTTCCGGGCGGCAGATTGATTCGTAATATCCATCGGTGGGGAGCTCACTTAATGGTGTTAGGGGTTTTTCTACATATGGTTCGAGTTTTTATGACCGGCTCTTATCGTCACCCTCGACAATTTAATTGGGTGGTCGGCATGATTCTCTTTGCTGTTACACTTGGTTTATCTTTTACAGGGTATCTTCTTCCCTGGGACCAACTGGCATACTGGGCAACAACAATTGGTGCTCAAATTGCAGGTTCACCGGTTGAAATAACTGATGCTTTAGGCATAACAAAATATATTGATATAGGGGGTACGCAAATGCGGCTGCTCCTTGGATCTGATGTTGTTGGAGAGGAGGCGTTAGTACGTTTTTATTTCTTACACTGTATTTTTCTACCTCTTGTTCTTATTACGTTTTTAGGTGTCCATTTTTGGCGGATTAGAAAAGATGGGGGTATGTCGAGACCTTCAAAAATTACTGATGATATGTTAGTTGGAACTCCAATTGATGTTGCGGCAGAGATGGCTTTTCCTACAAAAAATAAAACATATGGGTTGATGTGTTTAGTGAAAGGTGACAGCAACAATGTCAAGAATTCTCCTAATCAGACAGTTCAATCATGGCCTCATTTATTTAATTATGAAATGGCAATCTTTATTTTGGTGTTAGCAATTCTAATAGTTCTGTCGTATGTAAGTGATGCTCCGCTTAAAGAAGCAGCAAATCCTGCTGTACCTGAAAATCCTGCAAAAGCACCATGGTATTTTTTAGGACTTCAGGAGTTAGTATCTTATTCAGCTTTTATGGGTGGAGTTGCTATTCCCGGTTTGGCAGTTCTTGGTTTAATGCTTATTCCGTTTTTAGATAGAACTCGTAACCAATCGGGGATTTGGTTTCCCGATAAAGATGAAAAAACCGTTTTCAAAAGTACAGTAATCTTTTCCTCAATAGTTATTTTAGCAACTCTTATATTTACAGTCAATTTTGGATGGTTGAGAAACTGGTATCCTCAGATTCCACAAATGTTTATTGTGATACTGAATCCGGGAACTGTGATAACTTCTCTTTTTGTATGGTGGTCACTTAGAATATTAAAGAAAACCGGTTCAACTCGCTTAGGGGCAATGTCTATCTTTACCTGTTTTTTAATCGGATTTATCATATTGACCTATTTTGCTTATCAACATCGCGGACCGAACTGGAATTTTTACTGGTGGCCGTCCCTTTGGCCGACACATTAGAGGAAAATTATGAAGAAGATAATGTTTTATTCCAGTATAATTGTTATAGTTTTTCTTATCTATGGTGCGGTAAAAGAATATCTCACTACTGATTGGCGGTCTTATCAAAACCAGTATGCCGAATTTGTTGAGAAAGATGGAGTTGACTTTGATGTAGATTATAGACAATTGGTTTTGCCTTGGTTTGATAAAATTGATCGTTGTGTGATTTGTCATGTTGGGATTTCTGATCCTAAAACAAAAAATTTAGCTAATCCTTTAAGAGTACACCCCGGTTCATATCTTGATAGTCACGATCCGAATAAATTTGGATGTACAATATGTCATGACGGACAAGGTAGAGCTATAACGTTTGAAAGTGCTTTAGCCTCTTCTGAAGAATATTATTGGGAAGAACCGATACTCTTATCTCCGTATCTTGAAGCAAACTGTGCCAGATGTCACCGTTCTGATATGCCTAAGTTATCGGGAGCATATCAAAGAGGAAAACGACTGTTTATTGAAAATGGCTGTCAAGGATGTCATACAATTCAAGGAAAAGGTGGAGCCTTAGGTCCTGAGTTAACAACTATCGGACAAGAATCGTTTAGTGCCAAACGTCCACACAGTGATAATGAACATTTAATTGAAGAATTTAACGGAAATGTAAACCTTGCCTATATTTTTGAGGCTGTATATCAACCAAAAATTCAACCCGATTCTTCTCAAATGATTGATTTTGGATTATCGAAAGAAGAAGCAAAAGATTTAACAGTATATATAAAATCATTGCAAGAATATGCAGTTCCCGAAGGCATGATTGCTGCCTCGGGTGTGATAGAAGAAAACGGGAAAGACCTATATTTAAGATATTGTTCTGCTTGTCATGGCAAAAACGGTAAAGGAACAAACCTTGCTGAAATAGGAAAACTTGGTCCTGCTTTAGGGAATCCGCAGTTTTTAGCTATTGTGGATAATGATTTTTTATCTGCTATCATTGAAGGCTCAGGTTCCTCGGTTATGCCGGCGTGGGGAAGCGGAGGAGGACTGGCAAAGGATGACATCTCTAAAATCGCTGATTATGTTTTAAGTTTAAAGAATGAACCTAAACTATATAAAGAAATTAAATCTGTTGAAGGTATAGCCAAATACGGACGTATTACATTCAATGCAAACTGTGCCGGTTGTCATGGCATAGATGGTGAGTATGAAACAGATTTAATTGGTCCAACTCTTCGTTCTCCTCAATTACTTTCATTGTTTGACAATGAGAAATATTATGAAACTATTGTCCACGGCAGAGCCGGAACAGCAATGCCGGCATGGAATTTCTTATCAAAACAAGAACTTGCTGATTTGATAGTTTATATTGATTCTTGGCGAGCGAAAAAAATTACTTATACCTCTTTCGTAAATGCTGTCAATAAAGGTTCTTCACTTAGGGGCAAAAGGTTATTCTACGAGAATTGTGCCGCTTGTCATGGAGATAATAAAGAGGGCGGCATAGGACCATCATTATATTCAAAAGAGTTTCTTACACTTGCTGATAATAAATTTATGTATAATACGATTGTAAAAGGCAGACGAAATACTGCCATGCCTTCTTTTAACCATCTTGACAAAAATGCTCTCGGTGATATTATGGCATACTTGAGAGACGGGTTTAAAGGTACAACAATTGGAACCGGTAAGAAAAAAATTATCGGTTCAGAATTTAATGGGAAACACCTTTTTGAACGAACTTGTGCTCAATGTCATGGGAAGAAAGGGGTTGGTCTTAACGGACCTGCTATTGGCAATAAAGATTTTCTAACGAATGCATCTGATGAATATATTTGGAATATGGCTGCTTATGGTCGTTCGGGTTCACAGATGAAAGGTAATCTTCATGGGCAGAACGGTACATCTGACTTATCAAAAAAAGAATTAAACGATATTGTAAGTTATATAAGAACACTTGAAAAAAAATCACCACACTTAAATGGGATTAGTACTATTCCGGGTGATGTTGATAACGGTCGGATTTATTTTAATGAAATGTGTTCTCAATGTCATGGTATTGGCGGTGGTGGAGGTAATGGTCCCGGTATAGGTAAAAAAGGATTCTTACAATCGGTCTCCGATGGATTTATTGCTGCCATGATGATGTCAGGTCGTGACGGTACTGAAATGAAAAAATTCGGGAGAGGTGGTATTGTAGAGATTGATGGCAACACCGCCATGAATATTGTTTATTTTTTACGTAATAAAGATAAATCTGAAGTGGGAAAAAAATATGTGGTAGGTACTCCGCAAAATGGTAAAGTTTTATATGAAGGTCAATGTATACAGTGTCATCAAAAGGGTTCTTTTGCTCCTGATTTGATGAGATCGGCTTTTGTAAAAGCTGCCCCGGTTGGATATTTACAAGCAACGATGTCCTTGGGTAGACATCAAACTGCAATGCAGTCAATGATTCGTGGTAATGCCGGATTAACAGAATTAAGTTCAAAAGAAATAAATGATATTATCTCATATATAAAGATGGGAAAGGAGTAACATTCTCATGGGAAATAAAGGTTCTATAGATAGACGGAATTTTTTAAAAGGTTCTGTAGCAGGGGCTGCGGCTTTGGGGTTGAGTTCAGCAATCTTTTCACCTGAAAGTATTTTAGCTGAGACTTCCGGCGGGGTTTCACCGGTAGCACAAAGTATACTCGCACAATGTCCGTATTGTGGTGTCGGTTGCGGAACAGTTATTAAAGCAGCAAAAGACGGACGTATTTTAGGAGTTGTTCCCGACAAACAACATCCTACCAACAAAGGGGTGCAGTGTATTAAAGGGTTAAATGCCGATGAACCAACCTATGTTGACCGCTTAGAAAAAGTATTGGTTAGAAAAGATATGTCAGACCCTCTCAAAGGGTATGAATCACAAACCAAAGGCTCGTTTGATGATGACTTGTTTGAAGAAGTTTCCTATGAAGAAGCTGAAAAACTTGTCGGGGATAAAATGAAAGCTATCTACGATGCTTACGGAGGTAATTCCATCGGTTTGTATGGCTCGGGACAACTGACAGCTGAAGCTCAATGGATTGAAAATAAATTGATGAAAGGTGTTTTTACATCAAATTCTATTGAAGCAAACGCTCGTATGTGCATGACTTCGGCAGTGACAGGCTATTTTAAAACTCTCGGTTCAGATACACCGCCTTTATCGTATGATGACATTGAAGAATCAGATATGATTACACACTGGGGTCACAACGCCAGAGCGTCTCATACAATTGTATTCTGGAGAATTGCAGAGCATAAAAAGAAAAATAATATTCCTACAGTTATTTCTGACCCTCGCCGAACTGGAACTGTGCAGGCGTTTGAATCTATCAATCCTCGCAATTCATATCATCTGCAGTCTATCAATGGTGATATTTCTATCTTAAATGCAATTGCACATGTTATAATAAAAGATCATCCCGAAGCAATTGATTATGAATTTTTAAAAACTGATACAAAGGGTTGGGAAGAGTATATTAAAGTAATGAAGGAAGAATATTCTCCCGAGCAAGTACAAGACCGCTCGCAGATAGATCCTCAAACAATTAGAAAGATAGCTGCCGATTGGGCAAAAGCATCTGTAAAAGGGAAAAAAAGAGGAAAAGGCGGTGTCGTTACATTTTGGGGTATTGGATACAACCAACATATCCATGGACAGCACAATGTTATTTCAATTATTAATCTGCACGCATTAACCGGCAACATAGGTCGTGTTGGTGCCGGACCTTTTTCCATGACAGGACAACCGAATGCGATGGGTGAGCGTTTGATGGGGGGACTTACCGGAAGACTGCCGTTTAATATTGCTTTGAAAAATGATAAACATCGTAAATGGATGAATAAAATTTGGTCTCTCCCTGAGAATCGTCTTGATTTAACCAATAAAGAAAAAAATAAAGGTATGATGGTTGGTATGTTTGAACGTGCTTTAAAAGGTGATGTCAAAGCTATGTTCTATATGTATACTACTCATATACATCAGCCTGATTTAAATAATCTTGTTCGTCCGGCACTTAAGAAAATGTTTGTGGTAGTGCAGGATATTTATCGCCATGCTCCAAATAATTTATATGCCGATGTTATTTTCCCTGCTCTTACGTGGGGTGAATGGCAAGGCGGTACATATATTTCATCTGAAAGACGTTTTAATGTTGTTGACGGTGTAGGTAAAGGAGCTCCGGGTCTTGAAAATTGTATACCTGATTTGGATATGGCTATTGATAAAGGTAAATTAATGGCAAAGCTTTTAGGTTTGGACGGAGATAAAATATTTCCTTATAAGAAAAAGAAATTTCATCCTGAGGGACCTGAATTTTATGATGCCGAAGAAGTGTTTGAAGAAATCGTAAGAGGTTCCGAAGGTACTGATTCCGATTTAACCGGTATGCTTGCCGTACGAGACCGCGACGGTATTGGACTCTATGACCAACTTCGCAGACTAAGAGGTATTCAGTGGCCTGCTCCTACCTATGAATCTGCCAAGGCAGGCGGCACACCTCGCAGATATATGGGACAAGAAGGATGGGCTGATAAACCTTATGGTGCTTTCCGTCATACTGACGGTAAGATGCATTTCAAAGTATGCCGTCAGGACTATTCACAACGTAAATCTGTTACTAAAGAACTTCAGAAAATTGGTACTGTTCCCGGGTTCTATGCCTCTGATCACGAAGATATTTTAATAAAAGCACGTGATATGGCACTAACCCCTGAAATGCCGAATGCTAAGTATTTGAAAACCCATTGGAAATCAATTCCAAAAGGTAAATATCCATTTTGGTTAGGTTTGGGAATTGTCTATGAACATTTTCATACCGCAAAAACAATTCGTGGTGCTACCACCAGAAGACTGGTACCTGAACAGTATGTTGAGATGCATCCGAAAGATGCCGAGGTCAATGGACTAAACGACGGTGATAAAATTCGTATTTTTACCAGCCGTGGACATTATGAGGCAAGAGTTTCTATTGGTGGAATTCGATCCAAAATAAAACCATCTCGGAACGAAGTACCAAGAGGGTATTTATTTTCGCCATGGAATTTATCTGTTGCTGACTCCGCCGATCCAAAATATAATAAATGGCTGGTCAATGCAACATCACATCGTGCCTATGACCCTGTTTCAGGACAGGTCGACTTTAAGAAATTAGCTGCCCGTATAGAGAAAATATAAATTAGAACACCTTATATTTTGAGAGAATAAAGAACTGTCGGGTATAAAAGCAAGACAGTTCTTTTTAGGTACATTGAATAAAAGAGAATTTATAAAAACATTAGCAGTTTCACTTATCCCAACTACGGTTCTTGTCGGGGGAAGCTGGTTTAGTTTTACTAAGCTGCTTGCAAAAAAGAAATCATTGCCGTTTAGACCGCCGGGGGCAATAGCTGAATCGGAGTTTTTAGCAAAATGCATACGATGCCGTCGTTGCGGACAGGTCTGCCCAAACGAAACTATAAAATATTTTGATACTCTTGATCCGGTGATGTCAGGAACACCTTATTTTGTCCCTCGTCAAAAGGGGTGTATTCTCTGTATGAAATGCAACAACACTTGCCCGAGCGGTGCATTGGTACCGATAGCAGATGATTCTGACGAAATTTTAAAAGAAGTAAAAATCGGTAAAGCTGTTGTAGATAAAAATATTTGTAATTCATTTAATGGATTTGTATGCGGAGTTTGTGTCTTTGCCTGCCCATACACAAGTATTGCTATCTGGGGTGACACTTGGGAACAACCGGTGGTAACGGATAAGTGCGTCGGGTGTGGTCTTTGCGAACAAGCATGTATTCATTATCCTCAAGCAATAAGAGTTGTGCATACTAAGGAAGATGAACAGGTTCAGAATGAGAAAATATAGAATTTTCATGCGCTGTCTTGTATTGTTTCTCATGGTGGCTATAGTGTATTATAATTTATATGAAAAAAAAGCGGGACAAATTGGTTCTGATATTGAGATTAAAGATTCTTCAGTTTTATCTATGTATGACTATGTCTTTGGAGATGATAATAAACCGATGCTCTTTCAAGGAGATTTTGAGGGCGGTTTATGGAGTTTTAGATTTTTTGGTTTATCATTATCAGACCCATTATCTTTTGTTGTTTCATCTGTAACATCATTTGATTTTAATTATACTTTATTTTTGTCAATTCTCATTCCTCTTATTTTTGTGTTGCTGTTTGGCAGGTTTTTCTGTTCGTGGATATGTCCATATTCTTTGTTTGCCGAATTAGGCAAAGGTTTAACAACTTTCTTAAAAAGATTTGGTATTGAATATTTTCGTTTTGACTTGCCTCCAAAAACTCCATTATTCTTTTTGATAATATCACTTCTAATGGGAGCAATTATATCAATTCCAATAACAACACTTTTGTATCCACCCCGCATATTTACTGAAGCCGTTTATCACTTGATTCTTTCCGGATTAATTACTTCCGGTTTGATATTTATCATTTTTTTATGGTTAGGGGAAGTTATTTTTTCACCTCACCTTTTTTGTAGACGTTTATGTCCGGGGGGAGCTTTGTTTTCTTTGTTGGGTAAATGGAGAATATGGCGAATAAAAAAAATTAATTCTCAATGTGATTCTTGTGGTGTCTGTAATTCTGCATGTCCATATAAATTAAACCCGTCAGAAGGTGTTTTTCCACCTGAATGTGATAATTGTTCCTTATGTATTGATGCCTGTAAAAATAATAATAGAAATGCTCTTGAAAATGTCATTAGGTTTAAGGTTTGATATGAAAAATAATATTATATTTATAATACTACTGCTTTTACTATCGTTTTCAATAGCTGAAAGTCATCACATCAGAGGTATTCCGCATTACAGCTATCGTGATAATTATCCGGAAACACCTATTTATGAATTAACAAAAAATGTGTCACAGTACGAGGTTACTTTTACATATTATAAAATCCCGGGACAAACAGCATTTGATTTAGCGGTGTACGTGAGAGATACTATTACTGACAAGCCATATATGGAACCGGTTGAATTTTTAGTCTTCGGCAAACATGAAGACCCAAATGACTCTCATCCTTTCACGGCATATAGGAATCAAACAAATATTTATAAAGTAGGATGGGTCTATGAAGAAGAGGGTGTATATTTTATTAGGGTGACTTTTGCTGATTCCTCAGGAACACATAATGTCTTATTTGAATTGAATGTAGGTAATAGAAATAATGTTTGGCTCTATCTTTTAGTATCAGTAACGATAATTATATTTTTTGCAGCAATTATTGGTATTATACGAAAAAAACAAAAAATGAATAGAATTAATAGATGAATTGTTGTAAAGTAGAAAATGGTCTCCATTTAATGCCCGGAAATCCGGACTGGATGTTTTTTACCGGAATTGGTTTAATTTTATTTGTATCATTCCTTCTTTTTTTTAAAAAAAATAACAGACGATTGATGTTTAGGTTTGATTTAGCCAAAATATCATTTATCGGATGGATATTAAAACGCAGGTGGTTACAATTTTTATTTCAATTTCCGATTTTCCTATTATTTTTAGTAATTCTTTATGCCGGTTTATTTGGGAGTTCGCAAATAAATATTGCTCCGGTACTAACTTGGACAATTTGGTGGGGGGGACTTATTTTTGCGATACTTTTTTTTGGAAAAATATGGTGTTTTGTATGTCCATGGGATTTTATTGCATCCTTAGTGAGTCGATTACGATTTTGGAATGTGAATAAAGAACCGTTATCATTAAATCTTAAATGGCCTAAGTATGCAAGAAATATTACTTTAGCTATTGGACTTTTTATTATTTTAACATGGCTTGAATTAGGTTACAAAGTTACCTCTGACCCCTTGGCAACTGCAATTATGGGATTAGCTATGACCCTGTTGGTCGTAATTCCTATTCTAATATTTGAAAAAAAATCATTTTGTCGATACGGATGTTTAGTTGGTAGAATTTCAGGATTATATGCCAATGTATCTCCGATTGAAATTCGCTCCAAAAATCACGATGTCTGTTTAAGCTGCCAATCAAAAGATTGTTATAATGGTAACAGTAATGGATATCCCTGTCCAACCGGATTAAATCTTACCGGTCTTAATGAAAATACTTATTGTATTATGTGTACTGAATGTTTTAAATCCTGTCCTGAGGATAATGTAGCTTTAAACATTAGACCATTTGCTTCAGATATTTTAGATTATCGTAAACCTCGTTTAGATGAAGCCGTTTTGGCGGTGATTTTGTTAGCACTTACATCGTTTCATGGCTTATCGATGACACCGGTATGGGAAGATTTAACAAATGGAGGAGATTCTATTATTTCAACCCTGAATAGTTTCTTTGGATTAGGTCCTTTGTTTTCATTTACTGTTGGTATGGCAGGGATTTTGTTAATTCCGTTTTTACTTTATCTGCTGTTATGTAAAATTTCCAAAATAATTGCAAATAATGGAATGACAACTAAAGAAATATTCGTTCGTTTTTCATATAGTTTGATACCAATTGCTTTGTTCTATCATCTTGCTCATAATGGTATGCATGTTGCGATGGAAGGACAGATGATTATTCCGTTGTTGTCCGACCCGTTTGGATTTGGATGGAATTTATTCGGAACAGTAGGGAAAACATATCCGATGCTTTTAGGAGATACATCAGTTTGGATAATCCAAGTTATCTTAGTGCTTATAGGTCATATAATCGGAATCAAAATTGCGGCAAATGCAGGTGAGCAGATGTTCGGTACAGGGGGAAAATCTTTTGCTGCTCAACTACCTTTATTAATTGCTATGGTACTGTTTTCTTTTATCTCACTCTGGATAATGCACCTTGATATGAATATGCGTACAAGTATGATGTAAAGAGCAAATATAACACTAGTGATCGCCATCTGGTTTGTCAGTGCTGCTGAAAAAAGATTACACAATAAATGGGACAGTAAAACCAAAGCCAAGGTTGTCGTAGAAGGTCTCTCGGAGATGTCGGTATCAGAAGTTTGTACAAAATATCAAATCAGTAAGAATCAGTATTATCTTTGGCAATATAAGTTTTTATCAGAATTATATTGAGCATTTGATGCAGTTGGTAATCTGAACAAAGAAGATAGTTTGAAGAAACCTATGACTAATGGGGTATAAGTCCTATCATCGGAGTATACCCCATTCTGTTTTTAATAATCTCAAATAACTATTGTGTGTTAATTTTGATTTATTTCTTAAATAACATTTTAATTACCCGTTGGTTATTAGTTGAATTGAAAGATTCTTCAATGTTGTAATCGGTTATTTTCGAGGATTCTTTTTTCAATTTATTTACAATTCCCTGTCGAAAAAGAAGCGGAGGATCTGTTTTTAGAAACTCAAGTGCAAGCTGTATCCCTTCGTTTTGATTGATTTCCAAAAGACGAGAAATAACTGTTGTACGAATTTCCATATCATCCGAGTTGTTGAAAACCCGTACTAATTTAGCTGTATCATTAATTAGTGCAATCTGGTTTAGATCGACAATTTCTTCTTTTTTGACTTCCGCTTCACTTTGAACTACTTGAATGGGTGTACAGTCATGAATAACATTGAGATTCTCTGCTATTGAGTTTGAATATCCTGATAATGACAGGAACCAGATAAAGAGAACCAGAGCGGCGATTAAGGAACTAACAGCAGTTACAGTTTTGGTAAGTCGCATTTGACGTAGGGATGCGGCAAAGACTAAAGCAACACCAAGGAAAAAAGCAATGGAAGGTCCGACTGAAAAATCAAATGCATCGGCAAAAAGCAAACCTATTCCGGTTGCAGCAGCACCGGTAATCCATGTTATTATCAACCGTTTATTCCAGCTATCTGAAAAGACAGCAGAAAGCGTAGCAGGTATTATGAGAAATGTAAAGACGACAATAACTCCGGCAATTCGGACAGCAATTGTAATAATAATACCGACTAAAGCGTAGAAGATGAAATCCCACATAGCAGTTTTCATCCCTTGTCGGACAGCTCCCTCATAGTTATCTGATATTTGAGCAAACGGTTTTCTGAAAATATAAAAACATAGTCCTGCTAAAGCGAAAACTACTCCGCACAAGAGAACATCCTTAGGTGTTGCCCATAGAATACTGCCGGCAAGCATTTGATGGATATGAACATGTCCGCCCGGTGAAACCCCTACCAGAAAAAGTGCAAGAGCAGCAGCAATGGCATAAGTAACACCAATAACAGCCTCAAGCGGAATTCCTATATCCCACCTTCGCACGATTGAATAAAAACCTGCGACAATAAGAGTTGCCCCAAAGGCACATACATATCCTGTCAGCGAATCACTATGTGCTTCAAAAGCAAGATGTGCAGCTATGGCACCCACCGCAGCAACTTGTGCCATAGAAATATCGATAAAAATAATCTCACGTTTGAGAACATGAATACCAACATATCCTAAAATAATCATCATTTCCAAAGCAACGATAAAAGGCAGTCCCAAAAGGGATATTATATCCATTATGATTCTCCTTTTATACGGTTTTGAACCGGTACTTGTTTTATTACTTTAATCAAGATAGCTCCCAAGAAACATATACCTAATGCAAGAACAAGAGTTGGTCCGTAGGGTAAATTTGCGTTGTAAGAAAATATCAATCCGATAACACATGCGACAAATCCAATACTCCATCCGAGAACAACAGAATGAAGCCATCCTTTGGAAAACATGGCGGCAATAGCTGCCGGAATCATCAAAAATGAGTAAGCCAACAATACCCCTGCAATTGGTACAATCAAAACAGCAATGATGCCCTGAGTTGCAAAGAAGAAAAAATCCCATAGTTTTCTATGTCTTAGTGATTCAGGATTCTCTGTAAGAGCAATAAATTTATCCCTGAATTTATAATGAAAAAGCAGAAGTACTATGTATACAGCTGTGGTTATAGCAACAAGTGACCAACTTGTCCAAAGCATAGACCCTGCCAGTGTTTTTGTCACATAGGCATCTCCGGCACTGAGTTTGTCACTGAGAAGAAGAGTGGCAACAAGTGCAAGAGAAAAAATAATTCCAATGACAGCCTCACGCGGAATATGCATCGATTTAGGATTTATTGCCACCAAAAGATAGGAGCCTATCAGAACTGCAAGTGTAGACATTATATACGAACCGCTTGTGGCATACTGAACACCAATAGCGATACCTACCAATGCTCCTAATGCAGCAAGCTGTGCTAACGCAAGATCACAAAAGATAATAGTTCGTCGAATTACATGAAGCCCCATATATGTATGGAGAATTAGAACTACTGCAATCAGAGCAATCTGTACAGAGAAGAAACTCCAAAATTCATTCATTCAGACCTCCCGGGTGAAATGTTTGAGGTCAGCATACCTTTTTTCTCCGCTGCATTCAACAGCTTATTTATCCAGAGGTTAACCATCTGAAAGTAAGTGTCGGCGTTTTTGCTGCCGCCAACGTAGAGCGGAACTATTACCGGTTCTGCATTTGTTCGTTCGGCGACCGCACGAATTTTCTGTTCATCAAAATAATTTGCTGCCAGAATAAGATGGATTTTTTCACTGCGCATTTTAGCAACGAGTTCGTTGACATGTTGTGCTGATGGTGGAATTCCCGGTTTTGGCTCTACAGTGCCGGCTTCCTCAAGTCCGAAAATACGCTCGAAATAAACCCAGTTCTTGTGATAGGTAACTATTTGTTTACCTCGGAGAGGCATCATCTTTTTCAACCAGCCGCCAAGGTAATCAATTAATTGTGTATCTCCGTATTTGTTTTTTTTAAGAAATGAAATAAGAGTTCCTTTTTCAGTGAGCTTACAAAGTGTTTCTCCACCTAAAAGTTGAACTAATTTTTCTCCAAAGAGATCAGTGTCAAACTCATTAATAAGTGTCTGTAAGTTTTCCTTATAATAAGACTTTCCTTCGGGATCGTTTTTTATCAGTCCGGTTGCAATATTACGTGCAGCAATTCTCATCATAATCGGACTTGAGTTCATGTGAGGGTTACCGTAAATGTGAACTCCGCCTTCAGAACGAGACATTATTTTCGGTTTTTCAAGCAGTGTCATTCCGTGTGATGCCGCAACATAGCCTGTTTTACCACTTCGAATATGTGTATTACCGCTTTTGTTGACAACAAGATCGGAAGAGCACACGTCTGAACTCCAGTCACACTGATATATCTCGTATGCCG
>CAJVYT010000016.1 GCA_913009765.1 uncultured candidate division Zixibacteria bacterium | reverse complement strand
CCCTGGACGACTGGATAACCCTCAGAGAAATAGCAGACAAAGAAGGATATAAAAACAGGCTTGTAAATTATATCCTGAAACTGAAAGAAGGAGAGTAGAAAAGCATGTTCGTAGTAGCAGAATGTCCGGCCTGCACAGCAGAAATAGTGCACGAAGTAAACATACTAAACACCCACAAAGACGGCACAATAAACGTAGGCAACTCATGGGAAATACGAGAGTTTGTAACACACAAAGTAAATGAGTTCATCATGGCACTCCCCATGAAAATCAACGAAATAGAAGAAACACTAAACACACAAGGACTGGAAAACCTCTCCGACAAAATAATCGACGAAATCAAACTAGCAGGAGCGTATGAAAGTAAAGGAAATCTATTGCCTGCCTGAATACTTATTTTTTCTATGGTTCTAAAAAACTTATTTATACCCTTAAGCTGATTTAAGTCGAGGTTGAAAAATGCTTAAGATCACAAGGTTTGAGCAATTTTACTGATAAGATTATTGAGGAGATTAAATTAGTCGGTGCTTATGAAGAGCGTGGGAATTTGATATCTTAGATTAATGAGGAGGAGTTATCTGGGCGAAATATATATTTAGCATGGTTTATAGCTAAATGTGGTGTTCGAATGAAGAGAATATGGATGATTTTGGCAGTAATTTTGGTCTGTATGCCGGTTGTGTTTGCTCAGACCTCTGAGATGTCGATTAAGATAGATGAAAACAACGCATCTGCCCATATCTGGATAACTGTTGAAAACCCTTCTAATATCGCTGAACTGAGAAGCATAGTAAATGAGCCAAGGATTCATGACATCTACCGGCAGCAGCTTGGTAAGGTCTTTGATAATGTTGAGAACCTTGAGCTTTCTGTTGAAACAGGTGTTTTTGTTGTTGAGTTTGACTCATCGATATCCAAGGCTGACGAGGGTGGATGGCTTATTGAGAGAAGGGATTTCCAAGGAAATATCGATAGGGTCTCGACACTTAAGATAGTGTTGCCACCCGATACAGTTCTTTTAGATTCAAATCCCTCACCAGATAAGATTTCGGAAAACATGCTTGGATGGGATGACGTCGATTTCATACCAGAGATTAGATATGAGAAAGCTGCTGCTCTACCAGAGGAGGAGGTTGAAGTTAATATCGATCAAACGGATGAAACTGGAAATGAAGATGAATTTCCTGCTAACAAATTGGCTCTGACTATAATCATATTAATAGTCTTAATCGCAGGCAGCTATGCGTACTGGAAAAAAAGAAAATGAAGTGATAATTCCCGCGTCATGTTCATAATTGAATGTTTCACCAAGCCCCTGTTGCCATTAGCATTATAGGTGTAGTTGGTAAAATCTGATTTACCAGTCATAAAATCACTAAAAAATTTAAAAGTTCAAAGAATGTTTCCTTAGTTGTAGGATAATGAAAATGAGAATTGGATAGAAATATATCAACAAAAAACCACTTCGAAGGCTAATTTTTAAATTTTCCCTATGAGACATGTGTCTCAATGAATCCCCCACAACAGATCCGGCCCAGGTTGTTAGAATTCCTAAAGATAGAGCAAAAGGTAAGAATCGGAGAGTCCAATCAAGTCCCCACAGAATTGGTGATGTAATTTGAAGGTATATTGAATACGTCAAGTAAAAAAGGCCAAATCCCAATCCAGCCTTTGGTGCCATTTCCTTTGAAATGAGAATTCCGAATATAACCGAAGGTATTGAAAATATAAATATTAGGGACATTTCCATAAACTCGCTGAATCCTCCTTCTCCCTGGAGAAGCACGAAATAAACAAAAGAAAAAATCGCTATAATTGATGAAAATGATATAGAATGTTTAATGATTATATCTCTAACTCTTCTAATGTATCTTCTCAACATACCACCCAAATTTTTTCATCGCTACATATCGACTTCGCACTTAATTCACCTATTGAGAATATGATCCAGATCTTTTATAATTTTATCTTCATTAATTATTTCTATAATCTCTTTTATTAACCAATGGCTAGTTAGTTTTTCTATTTTTGTTTTATGCTTTGTCACAATTTATTTTTATGATTTCATTAATTGTCCCGGTTATTTGTTTGGATTATCTTCACCAGGCCCCCAACGGCTAATATGGCTCGACTTATAGAATCCACCGCCAGAAGTATAGTACTGATTATCATTGAATGTCCAGTAATAAGAACCATAAGTTGTTTTTCTTGGTGGATTCCGACTATGATCTTCATATGACGGAAGTGCGTTAAATTCTGGTGGAGCGGTGGAGGGGTTGGCTTTCCACATTTCAATTTCCTCTTTTGAGACACCTCCAAGTTGTTCAAAGAAGGAATCTGAAAATTCATCGAAAGTCAGTGTACCATCAGCTTCAATATCATACCAGATTGATCCATACGCTATTCCAATCAAATTAGAATCTGGATCCTCATAAGAATTATAACTATGTTGACTAGCCTGGTCCCAATTTCTTCCAATAAGTCCATATAACCTATGTCCGACTGCCCGCCATTTCTGTTGCCATTCTATAATTTCACCAACCTTAATTACAGTCCTAAAAATATCAGAATCAGAAATTCCCGCGGACCTACCACGATGAGACCAGGACGCAGCTATTGAGAAATGATAGAGATCAATGGGTCCCGCAGCATCTGTCCATACGTAGGAAGGATTACCTTCGAGATTATGAGTATCCTTCTCGTCATGATGGTCAACTGTGGCAGCAAAGTTGTGCTTTTTAACAATGTCTTCAACTCCCCCCATTTGGTCCTTATTGGGATCATGTCCGCTTGGGTCTATGTATCTTAGAGGGTTATTGAAAACATAACTATACCTATTAAGCGCCTGAGGATTAAAAACTCCTGGAATAATATTATCAGGCTGTATAAACCGCCCCACATTCGGGTTATAATATCGTGCCTCATAATAATACAGGCCGGTGCCCTTGTCAAGCTCTTTGCCGGTGTAGAGATAACGATCGCTGCCTCCTTCCTGAGTGACGCCATAAGGGTAGTATTTGGTTTCGCTGACCTTTGCTGAGCCTGATTTTATTGTGCCTGGTTCAATAGCGATATAACCAACGGTTTCGGCAGTGTGAGTAGTATCTGTCTCTTCTTCTATCTTAACGTCGAAGCCAGTTGTTGAAACTGATTTAACACGGGTATGCGAAGCGAGGTCGGTTTCTTTGAAACTTTGAATCTGAGACAGAATCACTGGACTACTCAACGTTTGAAACGAAACACTTGTGTAGGAATCATTGACACCGCCAACCGTCCAGGCAGTTATTTTCTTTCCATCCAAGGTCCAGGTGCCAGGCTCCATGGCGATCCAGCCAAGGGTCTCTAATGGATGATAGCTCTCAGAGCCATTTGAGTATTCCTCGAAACGGATGTCAAAACCTGCTATTCCGATGTTTCTTATCCTTACAACGCCCTGCGTGTCATTGTTAAGTGTCATGGGGCTTGCGACGACAACAGGGGCCTCGTCAAACTTCTCCATGAAAGTTACTCTTGTCCAGATGTCACCTGCTTCAAGTGTTCCGGCTTCTCCTATGGCAGGCCCATCATTGGCAATCAAACCCTCCTCAAGGGCAACATAGCCCATCGTTTCAGAAGCATGACTTCCATCAAAGGAGGGTGTTTCCTCAACCTTCAACTGGAACGAATTATATGTTACATTGTTTATTCTCTCTTCGCTGTTGTCGGCCTCGTTCTCGGTCATGAGTTTCGAGATGACGACGGGACGTTTCAGTGACTCACTTTGATTGAGAGACAAATTCACAGTATTCCAGCTACCATCTGCACTTGCCATGCCAGCCACAAGACGCCCCTTCCTCGTCACGACAGAGGTCGAGTGGAGATGATCCGAGTGATAATAATATGTCTCACTGTCCGAGCCGTTCACAGCTTTTTTAGCGACGCGCTCACCATTGGCATAGTAATAAGAGGTGTTGACCTTAGTTCCATCTGGATAAACGGTGACCTCAAATAGGTCAGAAACATAATATGTGGTTATGCTTCCGTTTGACGTGTTTTCTATTTTCTTTATTCGATTGCCAGAATGGTCGTAAAAATACTGCTCCACAAGGCTGTCTGACCCTGCATCAGTGACGTTCGCCATGTTATTGCTGCCGTCATAGCTGAAATTCAAGCTGCCATCACTGACCATGTTGCCATTGGCATCGTAGGTGTAGTTTGTAACGCTGGCGGCAAAAGCGACTGGACTCATGAAGATCAATGAAATTATGAAGTTTGATTACTTAAATGTTTTAAAACCAATTCCCGATCCCTTTTAGCCTCTTCATAATCAGGGTCAAGTTCAAGAGCTTTGTTGAATGATTCCAAGGCTTCGGAGAATCTACCCTGATCTAAGAGCATATATCCTTTATTATAATGAAGCTCAGAATCCGTGGGATTTATTGAGATGGCTTTGTTGATAAGACTAAAAGCGGTGTCCACATCGCCCTTGATATAACGGTAATTGGCAAGATTGTTAATTGCATCTGAATAATTTGGATCAATTAAAATTGCCTTTTCTGCCGCTTCGATGGCTTTATCAAGATCACCTTGTTCAAGATATAATCGAGAAAGAATGAACCAAGAATATTTATTTGTGCCATTGAATTCAATTGCTCGCTCATATGCTTCAAAGGCTCTCTGGTGATTATCCAAGGAAAAATATACAAAGCCAAGGTTATCCCAAGCGCGGCCGTAACTAGGCTCTATAGTAATTGATTTATTAAGATATTTTAAAGACTCGTTATATTGGCCTAACCCACCATAGGCTTCTCCCAATCCATTTAAAGCAACATAATCGTTAGGCTCTAATTTTACGGCCTCGGTGAATGATTTAACTGACGTCTCAAAGTTTCCTTTCTTAAGATTTACAAGACCTATATAAAAATAAGCACTGAAATACCTAGGATCTAGTTCCAGAGCTCTTTTTTCCGCTTCCAGTGCCTCGTCATATTCGTCGAGGAAATAATGTGCCGTTCCCTTTTGCATCCAAGCGATTTTGTTGTAAGGATCTAAATCAACGGCGGTGTTGAGATTTTCAAGAGCTAAATTGTAGTTTTTTTGATTTATAAAGAGTATCCCTTTTTCCGTCAATTGTTTTGATTTATATGTGTTTAACGTTGTACATCCACTATTAGAGATAACAACTACGAGTAAAATTATTATATTAAATAATTTCTTCATTTTTAGATTTATCAATCAATACGCCTCCCTGTTCCCCAGTCAAACCCACCAGGAGTGATTCTATCTGATCTTGTCGTCCAAGTTTCTCCCCTACTATTTGAAACCGATATCCATTTAAATGATGATGAAGTGTGCCCTTGGGAGTATGGATTAGAGGTAGAAGGCTGTTTATGAATTTGGTTACTATACTCAACTGTTCGTTGTATTAATAAGTTATCTTCGCTTTTAGTTACTTTATCTGGCGAATTATGGCAATCAGGTTGGTTGCAATTATTGTCATTTTCTTGCAATATCTCTATTGCATCCCCTAACGATATCTTCCCATTTGCCGCTGTTTCACCAACTTTTTTCATCGACGCACCGGCGGCATCCATAGATATCACTCTTGTTTCTAAAGATTCTTTAGCATGGTCACTGCCCACTTTGGCACTATAAGGTGTCGCTGCCCCCGCCTCCGCGGCTAAATGAAGTTTCATTTGTGTTTCTTTATCATCTCCTTCAGTAACTAGTGAAAGAGTCATTTCTGCAACACCGGCTCCAGCAAAACTAACTCCCACGAATGCACCTAAACCTAATATGGCGGCACCAATAGCCCCTAAAGTTGCTGCAGGGACTATAACAGGGACCAATAAAACTGCACCAACGATTCCAATGCCTATTTTAAGATTATTAACCCCATTATTCCAATTTGATAGTGAAAAGTGTCCACTCGGATCTGTATACCTCATCGGGTTATTCAGCACGTAGCTGTATCTGTTCAGTGCTTGCGGGTTATACACATCCGGTATCATTGTGTCAGGCTGCACGAACCGTCCCACGTGTGGATTATAGTATCGTGCTTCGTAGTAGTAGAGCCCGGTTCCTTTGTCCAGTTCCTTGCCGGTGTAGAGGTATTTGTCGCTGCCTCCTTCCTGCAGAGCGCCGTAGGGATAGTATTTGGTCTCGCTTACCTTTGCACTGCCTGAGCGAATGGGCGTGGTTGTGGGTTCGAGGGCGATATAACCAACGGTTTCGGCAGTGTGAGTAGTATCTGTCTCTTCTTCTATCTTAACGTCGAAGCCAGTTGTTGAAACTGATTTAACACGGGTATGCGAAGCGAGGTCGGTTTCTTTGAAACTTTGAATCTGAGACAGAATCACTGGACTACTCAACGTTTGAAACGAAACACTTGTGTAGGAATCATTGACACCGCCAACCGTCCAGGCAGTTATTTTCTTTCCATCCAAGGTCCAGGTGCCAGGCTCCATGGCGATCCAGCCAAGGGTCTCTAATGGATGATAGCTCTCAGAGCCATTTGAGTATTCCTCGAAACGGATGTCAAAACCTGCTATTCCGATGTTTCTTATCCTTACAACGCCCTGCGTGTCATTGTTAAGTGTCATGGGGCTTGCGACGACAACAGGGGCCTCGTCAAACTTCTCCATGAAAGTTACTCTTGTCCAGATGTCACCTGCTTCAAGTGTTCCGGCTTCTCCTATGGCAGGCCCATCATTGGCAATCAAACCCTCCTCAAGGGCAACATAGCCCATCGTTTCAGAAGCATGACTTCCATCAAAGGAGGGTGTTTCCTCAACCTTCAACTGGAACGAATTATATGTTACATTGTTTATTCTCTCTTCGCTGTTGTCGGCCTCGTTCTCGGTCATGAGTTTCGAGATGACGACGGGACGTTTCAGTGACTCACTTTGATTGAGAGACAAATTCACAGTATTCCAGCTACCATCTGCACTTGCCATGCCAGCCACAAGACGCCCCTTCCTCGTCACGACAGAGGTCGAGTGGAGATGATCCGAGTGATAATAATATGTCTCACTGTCCGAGCCATTGACAACCGTTTTGGCAACTCTCTCGCCATTGGCATAATAATACGAGGTGTTTATTGTGGTGTTATCAGGATAGACACTGACCTCAAAGAGATCCGAGACGTAATAAGTGGTGATCGTGCCATTCGTGGTGTTCTCAACCTTCTTGATCCTATTGCCAGCGTGGTCGTACACATATTCTTCAACAAGATTGCCCCCGATACCTCCTCTCCAAACCTTGACCATATTGTTACTGCCATCATATTCGAATGTGAACTCCCCATCCCCGATCATGTTGCCATTGGCATCATAAGTGTAGTTTGTAACACTAGCGGCAAAAGCGACTGGACTCATCAAGATCAATGAAACTATGAAAACAATGGGTAAATAATATTTTGCCCCGCAGCCAGCCGGATCAATCCAAAGAAGTTTCACCATCATATCAGCCCTCCACCTCAAACCACCGACTCGTGGGACTCGCATAAAGTCTCGCGTCCTCAGTAAACTCAGCCCTAACGAGCCACTTACCAGCCGCCGCGTCATCTGGAAGGGCGTATTCAAACCGAATCTGACTAACATCCTTGCCCTGCATCCACACCCGACGCCAAACCCGCTCTACACCCCTGCCAGACGGATCCTTAACCGTAATACGCAGACCATCAGCGAAAGGCTCATCCACATAGTTAACCACCAAAATAGAGAATGTGACATTATCACCAGCTTGAAACGACGACGCAACAGGCGCAACGATTCTGATCTGCGGCGGATTGCTTTCAAATGTTGTGACATTGACGGTGAACCGAGATGTCATCCAGCCCAGGTTCCCAGCCAGATCAGTGGCAAGCGCCGTAAACGAGTTCTCACCCTTCGTATATCGGAGGATATAATCAGCGAAGAAGGGAACCCTCTCAACACCACCACGGCTATAGCTCCAACCTCCGACAAGCTCGCTTGCAGTGGCATTAATCCGGGTAAACACAGAATCAAGAATCGACCCATTAAACGGTGACACAACAGATATCGTTGGCGGAGTCGTGTCAATTGTGATGTTTCGAGTCTCAGATGAATCAGAGTTGCCGGCTGAATCCGTTACATTCACATAATAAGAATATGTACCTTCACCTAGGTTGGACATGGGCACGCCGAAAAGAGTCCCGCCGATACTGTTCATACTAAAGTTATTAGTGCCGTTCCACCACAGGGTTGCACTAGCGTTTCCAAAGTTATCATTAACAGCCGCCGTGATCGTTGGAGAATCATCATTCGTATAGGCATTATCCTTTCTGGCGCTACCGGTAAAGGACACCTCAGGCGCAGAGTTATCAGTATAAGATGTAAGGGCGTGGGGGCCAGCACCAGATCCATAATCCAGGACATCATCCCGGATATTAAGAAGATTGCCTATCGGGTTGTACTCATATGTGAGATTGTAGCCGTCGGTCTCATAGGCCGAGGTGAGACGATGCAACTCATCATAACCAAAGTATTCTGTCGAACCTCTGAGGGAGTTTCCAATGGAGAGAACGTTTCCAACGCCGTCATAGGTGTAGTTGAAATCCTGAAGACCCGGCGTCAGGATACGAGAGAGCCGATAATTATCAGGCCTATAGGAATAAGATGTAACGATGCCGTTTTCAAAGCGCTTATCCGTAATCTTTTCTACAGCATTGTAATCAACATCTGTAAGATACTGGCCAAGCGATTCCAGTTGTCCCTGATTGTTATATGTGAAGTTCACAACCTCGCCGTCAGGATAGGTGAGGTTCTTCACCCGATCCATTGAGTCATAGCCCCAGCTAGTGTTAAAAGACAGCTCATCAATGACATGCTCGTCCTTTATCTTACGATACCGGTTGTCGTACCAATAGATGTAGGAGTCATAAGGATTATCAATCCCTCTCAGCGTGCCGTTAAACTGGGTGTCATACGTGTAGTTATAACTCAGAGAATTGTTGACAATAGATTGATTCAACCTGTCCAACGCATCATAAGAAAGAGTTGTAACAATGCTCTTATTGTCTGTCTGGCTGATCAAGTTCCCATTAGAATCATAACTGTAGTTCCAGATCCCCATGTCAGGATCAATCATTGACGTCTTTCTACCCAGCGTGTCATAGTAGAAGAGAAACACATTGCTCGCATTGTCTTGAATTCGCGTGAGCTCACCTCTGGCAGAGTAATTGTAAGAGGTGTTGTAGACCTCGCCGTTGTTGTGCTCATCCACCTGAACTATCTCGCCATAAGCGTTCAAATGGCGTGCTATTTGGCTTCCAGTCTCATCCGTATAAGTTATATTCCAGTGATCATAGGCCATTGTCTTTGTGGTGCCATCTGGATTTGTAACCTCAACCAGCCTCCCAGCAGGATCATACTCCATCTCCATAGAGTAGCTGCCAGCAGGCTGAGAATAGCTGCCTATTATAGAAGAATAATATGGGACTGAGGTCTTGTCTATCCTGCTCATGGAGTCATAGAAAGTGTCTGACACAATCTCCAGTGAAGACTGCTCAGAGGGCCTACGAGTCTGAATCGTTCTTCCAAAACCGTCAGCGAAGGAGTATCCATAGAAAGCCGGAGTTGAAGCGTTCTGAACCACCTTGACATACTCCGGTGCAACACCATCCAAATAATATTCATAGAGTCTCGTTGGGATTTCATTCGAATCACCAGGCAGAACATCCTTCACTGGCCTTCCAAAAACATCATAATAAAGCTCGGTGGTAATGAGGTTGGCGTCAGTACTGTTGAGAACATTTCCAGTGCCCAGATCATAAGCGATGGATGCGACATGACCAAGGGGATTTGTGGTGTTAACAGGGAAAGTATGGGTTTCAGCATCATAGGAGATGTTTGCCGTATAACCCCGTGGATTGGTCGACGATATAACATTACCATAGGAGTCATAAGAGATGGAAGAATTAACATTCTCCCCGCCCTCTAGCCAGCTCTCCGTCTTGGTCAGACTACCTTTCAAAGGCACCGCGCATTTCGACTGATCATCATAATAGAGCCATGACCGTGAAACATTTGCATAGGCTGCATCCTGAAGATAAGCGTGGCAGGGTTTTCTCAGTATCCAGGCAGTTTCATTAACACCGTAAACAGCGTGCTCGTGTTTTTCATCACCAGAAACAGCAGTGTCCCCCCTGAGATTCTTTTCAATAACGTTTCCATAATCGTCATAGGTGTACCAGACGCTGGCTATTTTCGGATTCGACTCCGATCCATCATAGAAATAATCCGTGGACTTGTTAAGATAAGTGACGTTATAATTGCCCCTTGTATCGTCGTAGAGCCATTCATTCACAGAACTTCTGTAAGGATTACCGTTTGAATCTGCTCCGAGAGATTTGATTATCCGGCCCTGGCGGGCAGTGTCTTGATGATACTCGCGTGTAGACTGCGATCCATCCGGGTGATAAACAGTTATATCACCAAAGCCCCGAAACTCTTTTTCAAAAAAGTCATAAGAACCATTCCCATACTCAAAAGATGTCGTTGATAATGTGTGGTGCTCTCCAGCCATGCCATTATCCTTAGTGACACTGCTTGCAAGCCATTTAACAAAAGCAAGGTCTGAAATACCGTCTCCACCCGTATTGTCAAATCCTGTGGAAGGAACATAAGTGAAATTGATTGTTCCACCCGCCCTGGTATTAATGGTCTTTAAAAGTTTCCCAGCAGTGGCGTTGTTATGCCAAAGCTTCTTATAGCTTGTACCGTTGTCAAAGCTCTGGATAAGATCAGATATTCCATCGCCGTTTAGATCGGTCAGCCGATATCCGCGGTTACCCGCATCTTTTGTCGTAATCGTTGCAACAGTGCTCAGATTCAGCGCAACCTCTTCCCATCCAAGACCAGTGTTAATGAAAGACTTCTTAATATCAGTGCTTCCATTATTATAGCTCTGTAAAAGATCAACAAGCCCGTCTGCATTCAAATCTGTGAAAAAAACCCCTTGATCATAAGCGGTGCCAGATTCTTTTTTCGTGAATATCGGGGTTTCTGAGAGATCAAAGTCAAAATCCATCCAACCCGAGCCATTGTTAATGAAAAACTTTTTCGTTATAGTTCCATTATCATAGCTCTGGACAATATCAGGCAGCCCGTCACCGTTTGCATCAACAACTCTAACACCATTGTCTTTAGAAGGCGATCCTTCCACAAAAGCCGGTATACTATAGATATCCCAATCAGTTTCAAACCATCCTGAACCATTGTTAAAGAGCAGTAACTTAGAAGTATCATTACTCTGGAATATATCTACAAGACCGTCACCATTGGCATCCAGAAACCTAACCCCCGTGCCATATGTAGGATCGGTCCCAGCGACGAAGGCTGGAAGACTTTCAAGGTTCCAATTCATAGTCTGGTTCCACCCAGACCCGTTGTTCAACATCAAAAGCTTGGATCCGTTGCTCTGAAGAATATCAGCGAGGCCGTCACCATCAACATCCAGCACCCTAACACCATAGTCCTGGCCGCCATAATCGTCTTTTTCAAAAAATACAGGGACATCGGTGAGATTCCAGCCTGAATCAGTCCACCCGTTTCTGGTGTTCAAAAGGACCTGTTTAACCGTACTAGAGTCCCTGTAGCTCTGGACAATGTCTACAAGCGCGTCTCCGTTAACGTCAACCAGCATTGTTCCCTGACTTTGAATTGTTCCAGACTCGTTCTTTTCAAAGAAAGGAACATCGTCCAAGGACACAGACCCATCGAGTGCAAGGTTGACAACCCCTGTCTGATAGTCAAAGCTAATCGACGGCAGAGTAGATGCACCGTCTGAACCGTATTCTTGAATTGAAGACAAAAGAGATAAATCTGAATAAGGATAATCTGAATAACTTAAAACATATTTACGAACCAGAACTCCATCGAATTTTACAGTGATCTCTTTGAGCCGCCTGGAGTTTTGGATCTTTGAGCCAAAGTTGTATGAAACCATGAGATCAGGGCGATTTTCATAGACAAACTCGACCAATCTTTTCTCATCGTTGTTGTAGGAGATGTTTGTAAGATACAAAGTTCCATTGTCAGTGGGATTTGGGTCTTTATCATAGTTGTAGAATATCTTGTTTCCATAAACATCTTCCACCTGATCAAGACCCCAGGAAAGTGCATCGCCATTATTATCAAAAGCAAGGTTCTTGGAGTCATTAGTGTATCCGAACCTATAGGTCGTTCCATCTGGTGTGGTTGCTAACCAGTACCCCCGGATATAGTTCGGAATGCCGGTGATATCAATATCGTCTAACAACATATGCTCATTGGTAGATGAAGTCTCCCAAGTTACAAGAAGTCTAAATGAAGACGTGGCAGCGGAATCTGGAATTGAAATAGTGTGTTCCATCCATGCCACCTGATTGCTGGCATCCCTCCTCGTATCCTCCGTTAGAAAAGCCCAACCGCTTTCGTTCCAATAATAAATGGTGAAATTATCTGCTGGTTCAGTTTGCTCTGTACTCGTCCAAAGGGAGATATTAACGTCTGTATAACCTGATAAATCAATGGATCTGCTCCACTCGTCAACATCAGGGTCAAAGTTCCCTGTTAGAGCAAGTGATTGGCTGCCTGATCGAGCGGTGGCATCTCCAAGCTCAACGTTTGTCTTGCAAGAAAGACTCCCAGAAACACCCAGGTTATCATCAATCCACTTTGCCTCTTCAGATGTATCATCTTCACAACCAATATAGGCGATATTTGTTCTTCCACTGTTTAGTGACTCGTTTTTAATATTTCGGACCCTTATGAATGTTTCTGGATTAGTGCGGAATTCAGTCCAATTACTGGTATTAGAATCCTTTACCAAGTGATGGCTACCACCGTTCAGCACCAGGTCAAATGAATCATCAAAGAAGTTGTCAGGGGTTGTCTCCACATCTCGTTGAACAAAATTAGGCGTAAGACGCCACCCCACGCCAACCTGCCCGCCAAGCACACTTGACGCCAGACTATTATAGGTTAAACTTACATCTGGCTGAAGCCCTCCAATCCCCGGAGGAACAGCAACAGAAAAAGAATATGCATTACTCCCGGTAAAAAGGTTTGTTTGATAAGCTTCATCATCAGAATAAAACGAGCTATGCCCACTACCAGAATCTTCTGAACCCCCACCCATTCCAAAACCCAGTACAGACATAGGTTCCTCTTCAGGGGCTGGTTTTTTCCCCTTCTTCTCATTAGTGCTAGTCGGTTCACCCTCCTTTGCCTGACCAGCCGGTTCATCAGGCGCCAGATCAGAATCAGGTTTTGCATCTTTTCCTTTACCCTGCCCGCTATCGGCTACAGCACCCTCTACAGGGGCACTTGTCTCTGCCTGACCTGATGCAGTTACGCCCTCTGAGGGAGTGCTATCAGTTTGCCCGTCTGCTGCAGCCACAACAGAAACAAGCATTAGCCCGACAAGCATCAGCGCGATAAAACGCTTCATATCCACTTTCCCATCGGTGCCCATGCTTACTGCCCCCATCCGATTTCAGTTTCAACCTTGCTCACATCATAATGCTCGAGGGTAAAGCGCCATTCGCCGCTAGTGGACGTGTCATTATGGATCATCTCCTTATAGCCTGAATAAACCGTAATGTTGTAGGATACAAGGGGTAGATCGATGGTGATTGTTCTGAAGCTCTTGACAATGGTGGGGACCTGTAATTCATTATAGGTTGTGTTTGTGTCCAGATTGGTGAGTGAGATATTTACTCCACTCTGGTTTGAAATTCCATACCAATAGACCCCGCCATTAAGCTTTGTTGCTCCAGGGGGCACATTAAAGGACTTATTGTAGGTAGATTCATGGAGGGTTGTAGTAGTCGTAGAAGTTGTTGTCGTAGTTGTAGATGTGGTAGTTGTCGGCTCAACAAACTTTGGCCAAACAGCGACAATGCCGGTGGCACGAGTGGTAATTGTAGTGTCCGCTGTTGCGGTATAAGATTTACCTGTTTGTTGGCTCGACTCAGCACCGCTTGCGGTTGCAAGGACGGCCGAAGAGGGATTTGGGCCATCCGTGCGTTCTGTAAGCGGAGAAGTCCAACCACCAGTGGTAAAACCTCCGCTATTACCTGTGGCAGCACCCATCACAACAAGCCCGCCGGCGGGCACGTCAATGCCTGTCACTGTGATTGTGGTTCCGCTTGTTGTGGATTGGTCAATCCCTGAATCTGTAAAACCGCTTTGACTAACCCCTGTATAGAGATGCCCATGGGTCCCCCAATCTGCATCACCGCCAGAGATAGCCACAGTAACCGCTCCATTGGACGAACCAAGGTCATCTTCATCGCAGTACCACATCTCTTGGTGATTACCAAGCCCGACAGCATTATCAGCCCTGGCAACGAGGTTACAACTCTTTCCATCTACAGTTACGCCGGCTAGATTATTACCGCTGCTCTCATCATCAGCGATAACGACAACAAGTCTATCAGTACCCGCAGAACCGATATCAAAACTGAATGAGGTCCCAGTAATACCGCCTGAACGGACAAAAGTCCAGTCGCTTGAAAAAGCCGAATCTGATCCGATTCCTACGAGAAATATCAGAGAAAGAAAAACCAGAAATATGAATTTAAGCATATCCTTAGATTCGCTCAAACAATACACCTCCAGGAAATCCTAGATAATCAGGTTCCAGAATTTTAACCCGCAGATCGAATAATCCTATCATACTCTCCAATTTCTTGCCCTCCTTAACTCCATCCAACCTCTGTTTCAATCCTTGTCACGTTAGTATGCTGTACTCTGAGGTCCCAGGACCCAGGTGTTGGGTTATCTATACTCATCTCCCTATAACCAGATGTCATCGTAATTGTGTAATCTATAGCGGGCAGGGTTATGTCAATGGTTTTAAACGCTTTCACAAAGGTTGGCACTGAGAATTCGGTTATCGTAGTTGAGCTATTAATCAAGGATATAGTGCAGCTTGAATTTGAAGATAGCCCGTACCAGTAGACTCCAGCCTTGAGATTAGCAACATTGGATGGAACCGTGAAGCTCTGGGAATAAGTATAGTTGTTCACTACAGGCCCATCAAGATATCCGCTTGTCGGATATCTCCAATCATTACCATTTACACTCGTATTCCAGAAGTACCTCCAGCTACCAGTCTGGGTGATATTAACTATGGCTGTTGAATTTCCACTTGCGGTTCCGCCGCTGTCATTCACTGTTGATCCAACTGCCGAATATTGGATTATGTCTTCTGAATCAACAACATAGATCGTGGGGGTTACATCAGACCCCGCTGTTGAGTGGATTGAAATGTTGAATGTATAGTTTTGGTTTGGCTTCCCGAAGGCTGGATTATAAATTTCGCTGTTAGCAACAAAAGGTCTTCCAGAAGAATTAACCTCCAATTGGGATAGCGTCGCGCTTAGATCTGCCTGAATTGTCAATAATTCAATTCTTACTTCTTGCCCATTTGCGCTAGACCAATTATACCAAGTATTGTTTGAACATGATGAACAAATTGATTGCCATGTACCACTTGCATTTTGATACATATTAAACGATGTTCCACTAGGAATAGTTGAAAATATAGCTTTCACAGAACTATTATCAGCACCAAGCCCAACAGTCGTGACGTTTCCACTTGTAGGATAAGATGAATTGTATAGGGTTAGCACTTCATTTAATGAAAGAGATCTATTAAACACACGTACTTCATCAACTGTACCATTATTCATTCTACCTATTTCTACATCACCTGTAGCAAACTCAAAATTCGTATTTATAACAGAATCCTTCTGGACACCATCAAGATAAAGATATGTAGTTGTGCCTGACCGCACACCAACAATATGATGCCATTTATTGTCATTTATAAGTGTGAGGGGAAATATTGCATCATACCAAGACCCTGAACCAAGTACTCTAAACTTAATATTTGTTCCACTATCACCAAATAAGTCCCATCCTTTTTTAGCACTCCAAGAACTTTTTTCAACAAAATGCGTGTGTGACTCAGATGGTAGACCATTAGTTTTTACCCATACAGATACTGCCATATCACCGGCAAATTGTAAAGACGAGCTATCACTAACTGTTACATTAGTATTAATATTATTAGACCTCATGCCGAGCCCATAAGAACCTATATCAACAGATGAACCATAAATAACTCCATGATTAGCCTGCCCGCTTGTGTCTGTTGCATTTGTGGCATTTCCATCATTAAAATTCCACTGACCGACCAAGCCATTTGAAAACGGGGTTTGATTATAAAGTATCAGGCTGAGATCAGGATCAGTGCCATTGCTGATTGTCTGGTTGCAGACTATATTATCCCAACAAGACTGCACACCAGAACCTTCATAAACAAACGAGTCATATCGCAAAGTGATGGGATAAACAGCGTTTAAAAACCAGCTCTTTTCTGCATAAAGTCTAGCTCTCCATTAACTACTTTGAACTGTCCTTTAGTATTGTCAAAACGATTCCTTACAGTGACATTCTCCCCTTCATCCTCGTCATAGATCGTTGTCAGATTTGAATCATAAATTGAGTAAGATTCATCCCAAAACCAGTTCTTAGCAAACTTGATGATCGGGCCAGGTTCATAGCCAGCGAGGGTGGAAATCTGAACATAATATATTGTCTCATTGTAAGGGACAGCAACATTGGAGAGCTTGTCAAGGCTCTGCACCGTTATCACAGGGCTGATCTTGTCTAGGGTGAACTCATAGTCCAGCCAGCCCTTTATCGGGATTTTAAAGCTAGCGTCCTTTGTTTCAACCCTATAGTTGCTTCCACCATCAACAACCATAACCTTATACGGCCAATTACCGTCAAAAGGATTTGTAAGCTCGCTTACAGGCCGAATCTCCCCGTCCCACCGCTCATAGGTTGCCCGATAAACATAGGCATGAGCAGAACCAACATTTGCAAAAAAGACTGCAATAATAATCAACCAGCCATACTCACCCCACCTCAATCAAATCACCCCCATGAAATCCAAAATAAACAAGTTCCAGATTTTTAACCAGCATTACAATAAATCCTCTCATTTTCATCATCTCATGACTCATTCTTCTAGCTCCATCCAATCTCTGTGTCAATCTTTGTCACGTTATTATGCTGTACTCTGAGTTCCCAGGATCCGGGTGTTGGACTGTCTAAGGTCATTTCTCTATAGCCTGAGGTCATCGTAATTGTATAGTCTATGACAGGCAGTGTTATGTTGATTGTTTCAAAATCTCGAACAACTGTGGTCACCAAGTCAGAATATTCATCAATGATTCCAGTGCCGTTGTATAGAGAGATTGTACAGTTTGAATCACTTGAGTTGCCATACCAGTAAGTCCCTGCTTTGAGTTTAGAAGCGCCAGACGGCACTGTAAAAGAGGTATTGTAGATGTTCTCGCTAGCGTGTGCTGTTGCCCCAAGCATAGCAAACATTACTAAGAATACTGACACCATAAATAGGGAATTGAAACATCTAACTAATCTCATTCCGAGCACCTCCATCATATCTTATCCCCCTCCACAATTTCCAGTATTTAAAGTTACAGAAACCGTGTCATACGGCGAGGGAGATTCTGTCCAAGACAATACTATGTCGCATGTCTCTGGAATGTAGATTGCAGTCATCGTATAAACGCCTGTTTTACCCCTATCCGAGATATTCAAAACTTCAACTTTCGGCTCCCAGTTTAATCCTAAATCTGTGGACTTTGCATAATACAATGTCGTTCTGTTTGTATTACCAAAAGCAAACACGTAGAAGTCTCCTCCGCTTGGAGCATTAGTATCTACTATACCAGCAACCGTTGAACTAAAGCCTGCTATCTTGTCTGTCTGAGTCAAGCCAGTATAATTCTGATTGGTTATCGTTGTGCCATTAAACGCCATGGCTACTATGTCAATAGTATTAGTATAATCATCCATAAAATACACATAGACTGAATCATTAAAAGAAAAGTGCCATTCAGACCTCCAACCATTACTAGCTTCAATATCAGCATCCAGAATCTGATTAGAATAGTTAGTATTCGTAGTTGCATTAAAAAATCCGGATTCTAAAGTACCTGATGTGCCAGCAGTATACTGCATATCAACCCCGTTAGAGTGAAAGTCAAACGTCATTGGTATCCCATTAGCAATACCAAGATCATCTCCTGGGAAAATATCGTATTTTGGATATCCTGTAGTGTGGTTGCTTTCTGTATTCCATATTCCATCACCGCAACCTTCTGTGATATTCTCTTTAAACATCGAGAGACTGTTCCTATCAGACGAGGCATATGACCTTCTGTAATAATCAGTTAGTATCCAAATACAACCATCAGCATCTTGTAGGATTTTCCCACCACGAGGATTTCCGTCTGTACCTATATCCTCACTTGAATCCCAGAAATATGTGTTCGTCACATTCTCGAAGATATACGGGCTTGTGCTGTTTATCACCAACCTATGATAGTAGTGCTTTTCTCCAGAGTTTCTAAGCATGTGAACAAATGAATCAGACCCATCAACTTCAACATAGAAAGCCATCAATTCATAATCCCAGGTTGAAGCTCCAATAGAACCAAAAACACCTGTATCTACCCAGGTCTCCCAATTACTATCAGCACTTGTCGAGTAAAAATGCAGGTCGTTATTAACATCTATGATAGGTCTGAATAAACGGTTTACATTGGTAGCTTCATAAAACAACAATTCGAATGATGAATAATCCCAATAATACCTGCCTGTATTAGCTGCTGTTGCTATTACGGTTACATTGCTTTCAACCGCTTCGCCAACAATTATTCTATTAATAACAGGTGTATAGCTTGTATCAGTTGTATCAACTACAAGCCTTACTTTATAGGTCTGATTTCTATCATTCAATCCTACTAAATACGTTGTGTTGTTAGAAGCGTTTTCTTTTACCAATGCAAAAGTTCCGTCATTCTTGTCAACATAGATTGAAACATTTGCCTTGCTTTGGTTGTAGTCTGAAAGAATAACAGTAACGTTCTTTGGCTCGTTTCCACTTCCAGCATCTCTTGCCTCTGTAGTATAATTTCCTGTTGCCGTGAAGTTGTATCTTTCTCCATGCCAGGCTCTCCATTCATCTATTGACCAATTAACATTCTTATTAAGTTGATAAACCCTAAAATAAAAAACAGATTGAGTCCAACCCCAATGCGCATTGTTTCCACTTCCTCTGGAACCAAAAGTTCCTTGATAAACGCCATCCCACCACATTGAAAATGTATTTGCCCCAATCGTGCTATCGTCTACATGATGAAACTCAAGTTCTACAAAGTGCCAGACGGAATCTACGGGTAACTCACTTATATTTGTTGTAGTATTTGCACCACCACTGTCATTTTTATAACCATGATTCCAAGAGATATTTCCTGATTGTGGTCCTAATCTCAGCCATTGATAAGCTCCGGTGCTATGTCCATTCAAAAATAGATTTAACCAATTCGTATCACCGCCTCTAAGATTCCACCAAAACGATACTGAAGCGTTTTCTCCATCAGCCCAGTCTATCATCTTGTTTTCACATGTAAGGGAGCTTGTTGAACTATCCATCATAATCCTCATTAACTGAGCACCCGAAACGGAGGAATAAATTGAATTATTCAGTATTTCACAATCAAGACCACCATAAGTTTGAGTCCATCCATCTTGACCATTAACATCTCCGAGAGTTTCGGTCTCAAAAGAGGAGTCATTTACCGTGTTATGTTCTAACTGCAGATTCTGAGCAAAATTGTTATAAATTGTCGTTCCGTTATAGGCCCCATTACTCCAATCACTATCCTCCCCAGAGCCCACTGTCCAGGAATTTTGCGACCCAGGCAATGTTGTAGTTGTTGAGCTCGTTGTAGTAGTGGATGTCGAAGTGGTAGTGGTCGATGTTGTCGTTGAACTAGTAGTGGTAGTAGTCTGGGTAGCGCCAGCAATCTTCTGGACCTCAATCTCAGTTGTTATTTTCGTCACGTTAACATGCTCGACTCTGAATTCCCATAGTCCGGAAGTTGGGCTGTCTATAGTCATTTCTCTATAGCCTGAAGTCATCAAAACAGTGTAGTCTATGAATGGTAATGTTATGTTGATTGTTTGAAAATTTTTCACAAAAGTTGGAACTGAAAATTCATTTATCTCGTTTGAACCATTAACCAGAGAAACGGTGCAGCTAGCATTTGAAGAGATGCCCTGCCAATAAGCTCCTGCTACAAGTTTAGATGCTCCCGATGGAACCGTGAAAGTCTTGGAATATTCTGGCGCAGGCTTCACCGAGAAATAGACATTGCTTGAGCCAAGATTACCAAAGCTATTATTTGCATAAATAATCAAATTGTGCAGACCATAATCTAAAGATCCCAACGAAGCTGAACTGTTACCACATGTGAAGCTCTGGTTAGCCCCACCATCTATAGAGAACCAACAGGCATTAGTAGCTTCAGAGGAAGAATAATTTATTGTTGTTGGAATTTGAGGGTCTCCCTGAGAGTAATAGGAGGTATTCATAGGATATGTTACATTCAAATAAGGGATCGATGTAAACTCAAAGTTCTGCAACCCATTAAATCCCCAATTAATAGTGCTATATCCTGTGGAGTTTGCTGTTGCCGGCGATAAAGAAGTATTCTCAACTCCGTTGTGCGTTATGATAACCTTACGACCCCATATTCCAGTTGTGATGTTTGCAGAGACTTCGTCCGTGGTGTTGAGCATTGAAGAGTTCAAATAAATGCCAGAGATAACGTCAAAAATGCTCATATTGACCTTTCCAAGGTTAGTAGTAATTGAGAGACTTATATTGCCCGTGCTGTTCTGGATGATCAGGCTGTTGTTGTAAACATAGATTATATCAGCCGTAAAGTTGTTCTCAATAATTGCAGTCCAATTATCAAAGTCAAATATTGTTCCGTTCTCAACATCTACAGCGGCTTGGGCAGCAATAATTAGGATTAAAAAAAAACCAAGACTGACTGCAAGAAGAATTTTAGGTTTCATTATATGAGAAATCTCATAGTAGGGGGGTCATGGTCTGTTATATAATTAATATCGCGTGGCAATTTTTCCACCTCACATCTTAAAACATTTCAGTCTCCCACCATGCTACTATCGTGTTAGTGTTTCCTCCGGGACTCGTGATCTTATATTTCCAGCCAGGAGGAACAATCAATGTAATCAAATGCTGCCAACTTTGGGGACCATAGTTCCAAACCAGGTGCCCGCCAACTTCACTGTATTTTGTAGTAGCTGAACTTTCTCCAATATACCCCCCAGCTAAGGGAGTAGAACTAGTTTCAGTAATTTTAGTATAGATTGAGGCATCAATCCACAAAAATCGGCCAGTGTTGTTTGTGTATTCCGTACCAAACGCTCGTGAACCCGTGACATCTGATTGTATAGGGTCTACGTATTGCTTTCTGACAGCATCATTATCAGCTTCAGGCGCAGCCAACCCCGAAATCCTGTCGCTTGTTATTACCAGGGCCTCAGCATCTTTAGATAGCATAGCCCCTCCTAGAACCGCCGCCCCACCAACTCCAAACAGCCCTTTAAGAACATCTCTACGAGACCAGAAACCGCTTTTTTTGTATTCCTCAAGCTCCCCTTCAAGAGCATTAATCCGCTTCGCCAAAGACTTTATATCTTCCATTTCAACAACCACCCCTAAAATTTCACGGTCAGTGCTAACTTTGTTTCTAAAATATCAATTGTGTTTATTTATATAAACGTTATTGAATAAAAAGTTAATATTTAATTAACTAATTAAATAAAAAATCTCAAAACAATAGCAATGTAAATTTCGAAAGACTGTTTTAAATTGAAGAAATCAGTTTGGGCATCACCCCATTATTATAACTGTTATAGGCCTGCTTAAAAACGTCAAACTGATGTCTCCTATTATGTCTCCGAAAAATTATGGAGTGAAACAACTATTTGTGTTATGGACCATAAAGATATAACGATAGATGAAAATATCGTTACAATCCTAACAACCTTACTTACTGGAAAGTTTTACCGATTTAAATCTACCCTTCACCTCCCCCTAATATCGTTGTATTCTGGAGGCGAAGCGGACATACCGAAAAGAAAATATTTGAACCACATCATCCAGCACACCGGCACTTCCACCTAAAAAGCAGGAGAAACAGGGACAGACGGATTCAAACTTTTTCCATGGCAGAAGATAAGACCTTGCTTTTCTGATAGTGCCATGAAAAAACTATCAATCCTCATACGGGCCTTTCTCTTTTGAGGGAAACCCCTTGAAAAACCCTGTTAGACTAGGCGTTTGAACCCGTTTCCCTCTTTATTTTTACATGAGCCATCCACCCGGGATATAGTCTAAAAGCGCCAGTGGACTCATAGAAAAATAAATTCACCCTTTTCCCACAAGCCTTCTTTTTGCTATTTCACTATCCACATCCCATAGATTCATTGAAAATCTTTCCTAGAACCAATAAATCTCCCTCGGAATTACGAGTGAGTTTAAAGGTTCTCATCCCACTTGGATGCCAAAAAGATTTCTCTATCTATTTTTTTGGAGGACTTCTCTGGAATCCCGAAAAGAAGATTTGACAATTTGTGAGGTGAATCAATCGTGAGCCAAAGGATTTCAAGAAGTGGAAAATCCCTTGCAGGGAACCCTCCCAAGGGGCCCGTCACCCTACTACACGATGTTTCCTCTGCAAACCGTCATAAAAATTCGGGAGACTAAGAAAAAAATGTGTGAAACAATAACAACAACCGATCTTTCAGCTTTTGGCTGGAGAGAAAAAAAGATGGCCTCAGAACTACTCAATGCCATGATTGAACAGGGCTTGCCAAACGAGTTTTGGGATGAAGAAACAACGGTTATGTTCAACACCCACAGCGGCTATGTTTTCCTAACTAATTCTGAGTTTCAGGTGGCCATGCTCAACGGAGAAACCTTGGAGATGTGGTACACCTGTCCAGAGTGTGGCCATGAAGGTTTTCTTGAGGATATGGAGCACAGCCCAGAAGATGAATACTGCCGGGAATGCCTCCAGCAGATCAGGGGGCTTGCCTAGTTATGCAGAATAACGTAGAGCTTGAAACCCTGTTGACGTCTATTCCAAAGGAACAGCTCTTGGAGTTGGCATTAAAAGGGCTTTTAACTCAGCAGCAGAACAAGCTCAAAAGCAGAATAACAATTGATGAACTCTACAAACTGCACTTAAGAAACAGTGTTGCCAGAGAACACTCTCCTGAGACGATTATAATCAAGGAACACGCCCACAAATACCTCAAGGAATATGCAGAGCAGCGAGGCTTGATTTATGCTGATGAGTTCAGTTACGAACATGCAGAGGAGTTTTACACATTTTTAAAGAAGCACCGGGGCTTGAGGTTCTATAAGGGAATTAAACACGCAACGATCATCACGATCTACAAGAACATAAAAGCAGCCTTCGCGCTTGCGGAAAAGAGAGAATATATCGTGAAAAACCGGTTTGAAAACAAGCCGTTTCCAGCGTCTCAGGTGGATGTTTGGTGGACAGACCAATATGTGGAGCAACTACTCAATGCAGCGGACAGATTTGTTCCACGTGCCTATCAGCTTAAGTTCAAGGTCCGAATACTCTTGACATATACCACGGGTCTGCGAAGCGGTGTAATTATGCATAGCATCAAGAGAAAAAATGTGATTCTGACAACAGATCAAGAAGGAGTGGAACGCATCTACATCAACACCAAGTGTAAAGTGCCAAAAAGCGCGGCCATACAAAGAGTTACCATGGAGGTCTTGGACGAGCGGACTAAGAATTTATTCAAAGAATACCTCACCCTGATTGATGATAAGGGAGTCAAACCAGATGACTATATCTTCACAAAAGGCAAGCCAAAGCAATGTTATAGCGGCTATAGGAAAATGCTCGTCAAAGTCTGTGAGCAAGCCGGACTTGAATATAAGAAGCCGCATGGTGCAAAGCATGGCTTCATCACCAAGATGGCTCAGAACGGCCTTACAGCAGAGCAGATATGCAAATTAACAGGCAACCTCACCCCCTCTTTGATTCAGAAAACCTACATGCATCTGTCAACAGGGGACATACGGGAGAGGGCAAGCAAAATCATCAACAAGTAAAAAAAATGACAATGATTAAGAATTGTTGCGGAAAAGATATATATCCTATTATATACCTATAATATTTATCCTATAATATAATTAAACAGTTTTATCCTTTAATATCTATCTTATAATATAATAAAACCCTTAACTTACCTATTACATATTCCCTTTTACTTCAAGGAAAGTGGTGTTTTCGTGTGCCTGGCGGCACACTCAACACCGGGTTCCCCACATTAACTGTTTTTATCTTTAAACTCTGGCAGCACAGGCTTCCTATTATCTATGTGCGCAAGTAACGAGTTTTTAGAAACACGTTGAGAATCAAACATAACCACAGCAGTCTTTCTTTCAACCTCTTCACCTTTGGACAAACTTTCATCACAAACAGCGCAGCTCAAAGCCCTCTTCTCACGCTTTAAGTCAAGCTTTCGAAAACACCCATACCGTTCTTCCAGCCGTCGCCCCTGAGTATATTCGATCAACCGAGCGTAGTTATCCGCAGGTCCCAGATGAGAGGGCTTAAAAAGATACTTAGTAGCCTCGCTCAAGGCAGAATACATGTTGTCAACTGCACGGATATCCACGATATACGCTTTACCGCCAGTAGCATCCCTCCAAGCCTTTGTTGCCTCACTCTTCCCATGCTTCTTTTTCTGATCAACAAACTTGGAAAGACCAATCATATGTGCATGGACATGGACCCCTGTTTCACGATACTCATACTCCTCTTGGGAAGAACGCTTCTTGAAATAAACGCCGCCTTCCTCACTGTACTTGGTCTCAATGCACCTGAGAGCGCCGCCAAACCCGCCGTTGAACCTGGGCTTTATGAGCTTGTGTTTCATGAAGTTGGAAACACTCTTCATAATAAAGTCATAGGCATGGTGATCCCACTCATCAACACTAAGCTTTGGCGTTGTAAGCGTTATCAGTCTAAACCGATATTGCTCAGGAGCAGCATCACCAAGCTCCTTCATCTTTTCAACAAGTCTCATCACATAACCGCTGTGATTGGCCTTGCCGCAATCAGGACAAATCCTTAGATCACACCTTTTCGGCAGAAAATGCGTGTAGCCGCAGCCATTACATACATAGGGGATGACACGTGTATGGCATTCTTCAAAGTCAATAGCCTTATTATGAAAACGCCGATCTAACAAGGCGTCAACAATCTCAAATCTCGGCACGCCATTTATCTCGGTGGATTGAACCGGGAAATACTCTGAAAAAACATCAGCATCAGTCATACTTCACCGCCACTGCTCTGTTTTTTGGAATATGGCTTGAAGACAAAGCACTCCTTGAGCTTGCCACGGATCACAGAAATCAAGGCAGTGGGACTTGCATAGCCTATAACCTCTCCTTTAGAGTTGTTTAAAGCCAGCCCGCTGGACTTTATCTTGTTGAGCCAGGCTGTTGTCTCCCACTTACCAGAGCCAAAATACAATCTGACAGCAACACTCTTTATCCTGCCCTTAGCAACCTTATAAGCAGGCTCAATGCGAGCTATACCAATTAGATAACCCCCGTCAGCATGGCAGACAGATAACGTGTTGTCAGACGAGCTTTTCACGATCTTCGCCACAATATTTGAATTCTCTGGTTTGTTAGATTTTGATTGGTTGTTCATATCCATTCATTCCTCCAGTTGTTATTTATTGGAGGTGAAAACACAAAAGAGCCCACACTCATAAGGCTTGACTGAATGTCAAATAAAACAACTCAATAAAACCATGAGATCAAACAACAACTAGATCGGAAGAGCGTCGTGTAGGGAAAGAGTGTAGATCTCGGTGGTCGCCGTATCATTAAAAAAAAAAGAAATAGAACAAATTGAAGATATACAAAAGTAA
>CAJVYT010000015.1 GCA_913009765.1 uncultured candidate division Zixibacteria bacterium | reverse complement strand
CTTCAACAACGTTATTGGTTCCCAATCCTCCGTTGAAGGTTCCAAAGTTGTTATAGGTTGAGTTGTCGTACACTCCGTTTGCATTATAGAAGTCCATGGACCAATAACCTACAAGGCTACGATTCCAATCGAAGAATGCGGAGGTATCAGTGTCATCTGTTATAGTGGCGTTCAGATAGACATAATCCCCATTAACAGTAGCGCCATCGTTTGGAGTGGGGGATTCCCAGGTTATCGATGGACTGATAGCTGGCGGGAGAGTTGTAGTAGTGGTGCTTGATGTTGTGGTAGAGGTAGTTGTCGTGGAAGTTGAGGTCGTTGACGTCGTGGTAGTGGTCGAGGTTGTCGTAGTAGTGCTGGTTGTCGTGGTAGTTGGAGGAGATGTGTCTACCGTAACACTCCTGTAATCAGAAACATTCAAATTTCCGTCTGTGTCAATCGCATAAGCTGAGTACTCATAGGTGCCGTCAGCTAGCTCCGTGAAGTTGTTTTGCAGCCTGTACAAGCCGTTGTTGTAAGAAGCTTTGATTTCCTCTGCTGATAAAGGCCTATTGAAAAGCATAACTTCATCGATTGTGCCGTTGAATGCTCTAGTTCCTGCAGCAGATTCACCAATAAAGAGGTCGAATGCACTATTGTCATCTATATTGCCAGAGGGTGCTTCATAATAATAAATGAGGGGTTGGCTCTGTCCGTTGATATATATCTTGGTAGTTGTCCCATCATAAGTTACTGCAACATGTTGCCAGGTGTTTAAAGAAAGCGAATTGGCTGGTGTGTTTACGGGTTTATTAGAGCCGCCGATTTCCGGAGTCCAAACTAAACTATAGTCATTGTACCCTGAAAAAGTCTCATTGTGGAGATATAAAAGGAATTTACCCTTATCAACTATCCTTCCGTAGCCAGTTCCACTTGCCTCTCCCCAACCTATTGGGTATATCCATGCTTCAATTGTAAGATTAGTGATAAGATTTAAGCTTGTATCGCTCCCTACATTAACATAGTCATCCACACCATCAAACTCCAAGGCGTTCCCATACTTTCCATTGACTAGGTTACCGGTTCCCACTCCACCGTTGAAAGAACCGAAATTGTCGTAGGTTGAGTTGTCAAAGACGCCTGTTGAGTTGTAATAGTCCATAGACCAGTAACCTACAAGGCTACGATTCCAGTCAAAGAAAGCAGAAGTGTCGCTGTCATCTGTTATGGTCGTGTTAAGATAGACACTATTCTCATTAACAGTAGCGCCATCGGCGGGTGTTGGAGATTCCCAGGTTATTATTGGAGAGGTAGATGGCAGGAGGGTTGTGGTGGTAGTACTGGAAGTTGTTGTTGTTGTGGAGGTGCTTGTCGTCGTTGGAATCGTTGTCGTGGTTGTAGATGTAGTGGTTGTTGTAGTACTTGTTGTTGTCGGTGCAGGATTCACGATGATGTTTACCGTAGTGACACTACTGTTGACAGTGCCATCGTTGACCTTGTATTCGAAGCTGTCAGAACCACTGTAACTGGGGTTTGGGGCGTAATTGAATGAGCCGTCAGGGCTGAGTGTGAGCCCGCCGTTGCTGACATTGCTGACCAAGACCGCTGTGAGACTGACACTATCTGCATCAGTATCGTTTCCTAGGACCCCCGGAGCAGATACATTGAGGGCGGCATCCTCATCAATGCTGTATGAATCATTTAATGCTGTTGGCGGATCATTTACTGGAGTTATTGTTATAGATACTGTGGCAGTGCCAGTAAACTCCCCATCAGTTAGGTTGTATGTGAAACTATCAGATGTTGTTTCACTGCCATCATGAACATATTGGAGCTGCCCCGCAACCCCAGATACGATCCCATATGTTCCCTGTGTGAAGGACTGGATTGTGGGTGTGCTGTCAGGGTCATTGTCGTTTGCAAGAACATCTACCAAGACTGAACCTTCTTCAGCTACAGTGCCAGAGTCATCCACGGCCATGGGCGGGTCATTGACAGCTGTTACAGTGATTGAGACAATTCCCTCGTTGCTTACCGCACCGGAATTATCCTCTATCGTGTAATTAAATGAGTCAGATGTTGTCTCACTATCATCGTGAGTATAATCAATGGTGTCATCTGCATTCACAACTACTCCACCATTGCTTGGACCAGAGGTAACTACTATAGATGATAGATTGAGACCGTCATCAGGATCAGTGTCATTGGCAGCTACATTAATGTTGACTGAACCTCCCTCAGATAGGGTTGCATAATCGTCTGCTGTTGTTGGTGGTTGATTTATGTCAATTGTTACATTCCGTGTTTCACTTACATTCCAGTTGCCCGATGTGTCATTGACCCATACTCTGTAGGTGTAGACACCGTTTGCGAGGTCGGTCTTATTCGTATAAAACGTAGCTGTAGGACCACTTCCTTCCTTGGTCATGGACTCATTTGAGTTATTCCATTCAAGAAGGGCTGAATCAACGCCTATGTTATCGGAGGCTGTTACATTGATAAAGGAATAGTTCCTTATTAGAGTTGAACCATTGATGTCTGTTGGCGGGACGAATTCAATCAATGAGGGGGGTGTCCTATCAGAAACATATACAGTTTTTATGTCATCGCTTGTTGAATTTTCATTTCCTGCAGTGTCATATGCGACAATATAGTACTCAACTGTTGTGTCTGCTGGGAATTTTCCGATATCCTTGGTATATGTGCCTTGGGTTTGGAGTGTGCTAACTTCAGTTCCACTTGTCAAGCACAATGGATCTGTTTCTCCAGAAACATATTTTTCCTTGCCAATTTTTCCTTCCACGGTTGCACCTGTGTCAATGCAGCCAGTGTTTTCTATGTCGAAGGTGAGGGTATAGGTTTCGCCAGATTTAATGTGTCCGATGTTCCAGTCCAGGTTTCTCTCATTTCCCTTGTGGGGTCTTCCGAATTTGACCTTGCCTTTGCTGGAATTGATATTTGTAATTGTGCTTCCATTGATAATCGTGTCTTTCAGTCGGACTTTGTTCATGTCATGCTTCGCGGTTAAAGTGATTCCCACCGTTGTCGGTGAGGACGATTCATCAGCTGAAAGGGTTAGTTCAATCTTGCTGTCGTTATAGGCTGAAGTTGGTGGGCTTGGTTCGGTGGTGTTTCCGGTTATCTTGCTGGCATCGATGAGCCCGTATCCATAGAGATTGTCTTTACCGGCTGCACCGAGGTCGGTTGCTGTTGATTGTAGATAATTTCTGATTTCTGTGTTTGTCCAGTTTTGGTGCATGGATTTCACTAGGGCTGCGACTCCGCTGACGTGGGGTGCGGCCATGGATGTGCCGGAGGCCCATGCAAAGGCGTTGTTGGGATATGTGGAATAGATGAGCCGGTCTCCGCCTCCTGGTGCGCTGAGCTCTATCTGCGGGCCTCTGGAGCTGAAGCTTGAGATTGTGTTATCCGAGTTAAGGGATGAGACGGCGATGACTGTGTCAAGTGCTGCGGGGTATAGGACGCTTCCACCTGTGTTACCAGCGGCTGCTATGATTAAAACTCCTCTGCTATTGGCATAGTTGCAGGCGTCTTCGATTACTGTTGAGTATCCGCCGCCGAGGCTGAGGCTGATTATGTCAACTCCAGAATCGGTGGCGCTTATGATTGCAGCGGCGACATCGTAGTCATAGCCTGCTCCTGATGCGTCGAGCACCTTCATTGCTAGTATGTTTGATCCGGGCGAGGTTCCGACTACTCCGATGCCGTTCAGCTCGGCTGCGGCGATTCCTGCTACATGGGTGCCGTGGCCATTGTCATCCATGGGGTCGCTGTCATCGTTTACCCAGTCATAACCAAGTATTACGTTGTCATCGAGATCTGGGTGGGTGTAGTCTACACCAGTGTCGATTATGGCTATTGTTACATTGCTTCCGAGTGCATTGTTCCAGCCCTCTTCTGCGTTAATGTTTTCCATGTTCCATTGCTCGGGGTAATAGGTATCAGTGGGTGTGAGTAGGGCTTGATAAACGACTGCCTCTTCAACTGATTCCACATCTGGATTTTTCTTCATCTCCGTTACAAATTTAGTGATGTCATCGACTTCGACAACTATTGATTCTATTTTGTCAAGGTCTCTGGCTTTTGTGCCGTTCAATCTCTCTATCTCGCCTTTGAGAGGTTTTTTTCCAGGTTTGTGTTTAATGACTACCTTCTTCTTTTTCTTCTCCTTCACTTTCTTATCCTTTTTCTTGACCTCATCTTTCTTGTGCTTGCCTTCCGTGTCTTCATAGATGCCGGGAGATGATTGTGACTGTGGCTGTGTTTCGGTCATCTCCTTGACAGTATAGTTTGCCCAACCATCGGTGGTGTAATTGACCCATACACTGTCAACGCCAACATTGTCGCTGACATTTGCTGATACGGTGATATTATCCTGGTCAGTTGGATTCTGTGGAGAGTGGGAGACGTTTGTGATTGTCGGCGGGGTTATGTCCACATCAATGACGGTTATGTTGATGTTTTCACCGTCAATGTATTGTCCGTCTGTAACTTCAAAATGAACATCTACATATGTTCCGTTTTGACCAAGTGTAGGGGCCCATGTGAATGTTCTATTGGTAGCATTGAATTGAGCGCCTGGTGGTAGATTTGATGCAGAGTAGGTTAACTGATCATTATCTGGGTCTGAACCTAAAACTGTGAACTCGAGGGTTTGGTTCTCTTGTATGAATTTATTCCCGATTTGACCTAGAACTGGAGGGAGATTTACATAAATAATTGTGAGGTTCCATTCCTGCGAATCTGTAAGCTCGCCATCTGATACAGTTACCTTTGCGTTATAAACACCAGCGCTATCATAATCCGCAACATAAGTATAGTTTTGTGTAGTCGCAACGACAGTTCCGTTTAATGCCCATTGGTACGTTAGGAAATCGCCATCTGGATCAGATACTATGATTCCAAAGTCCTGAGATTGGCCTTCATTGATTGTTGGATTGGCTACTGGAGAATAGTTTGTGATAGTGGGTGCTTCATTGACTATAATATTGAACCAGACTGTTTTTGAAGCCAGGTTTCCGGCGGTGTCATTTGCATAGACTGTAACATTATTCTGTCCTTCTGGAAGTCCTGTGAGGGTCTGATTTCCTCCGGTTTGATTTATTCCACCGTTGACACTTATAGCCTCCCAGGACGTAGGTTCATTTACTGAGTATTTCAAATCGACCAGGCTGCTGCTGTAGATTGAATCTGTTGGAGAATCGATGGTAATGATTGGAGGAAGATTGTCTTCATAATAACTTGTTCCGCTAGCTGCATAAGAAGCATTTGCATAATACCCAGTCCCCCTAATTCCTGGGTCTACGGTCAAGGCACATGAATTTTCATTTTTTGTTCCATAGAATATCTTTATTCTGCCTCCACCTCCTGCTCCTCCACCAGCTACATGGTCTGTTCCGCCGCCACCGTCTCCGCCATCTGCTGAGAATAACCCACTGTTACAGATATAATCCTGGGCTATTACGAGGATTCCTCCGCCGCTGCCACCCCCTTTTCCGGTGCAGTAGTAACCTCCAGAACACAACCCAGCGGTGCCACCTGTATCTCCATCTGCTGTTACTATTCCACTATTATTTATTAGACGAGCATTGAGTGTAATTGCTCCACCGCCAAATCCTCCATCCCCAAGGTCATTATGACTTGATTTCCATTGTTGTGTCCCTCCTTCCATCCCCTCTTGAATCGTCTGCCCCCCTGCCGACCCATATGACGCTGCCCCTGCTCCTGCGAAACCGTTTGTGCCATAGGGCCAATAATCCTCGCAATCATCGCCTGTTATACTATTAAATGGTGCCCATCCCCCCATCCCTCCAGATCCTCCATAGGCTCCGCCGCCAGCTCCTTGAGTGGCTTTACCCGCCAGGTAACAGTAAGAATCTGATTTAGTATCGTCTAGCGGTGCTGTGCCTTCTGGTGGGTGGTCCTCATTGGTTCTACCCCATCCATCTGCGGCGATTTTACCGCCTGCATCGATCTGGATTGTGTCGGCGTTTAGCACGAGTGTTCCTGCAGCAGTTAAGGTTCCTCCGTTTTGTATCCATACTTTATTGAACATCTTGGTTCCTGAGAGTGTTGTGGGGTTTGTTGAGTTAACTATCAAATCCGGCATTCCGCCGGTTGTTGTGGGGGTTGCGCTTTTTTCCACTGTGTTACTTTCTTCGTTTCCGGCGGCATCTTCGGCCCTGACGACGAAATAGTATGTCTGGTCAGTTGTCAGGTTTGTTACCTGGTACACGAGATTCTGTGTGGTGTAATTTGGTGTGGTAAAGTCTTGTCCACCACTTGTTGTAGATATGTAAATATTGTATGTGACAGGGGTACTGGGGTCTGTTGCCGTGTTCCAGAATAGATCTACTGCGTCTCCGGTTCCAGCGTCGATTGCTCCACCTAGTCCGGTGAACGATGGGTAGTTTCGTATGGTAAAAGCACCGTCAGAAATATCTGATGCATCTTCTATATTATTTTCATCCAAATGAACGACTTTTATTAGGTAATCATTTGCATCAGGATATGTTGAAACATCCTCATCTTCTTCGTTACGATTGACTGGATATTCGTTAAGCTGTGTCCAGCCGGCTCTAATTAAATTCCATACTCCGGGGTTGCTGGTCCGCCCCCAATATATGTCCCAATTATGTTGTGTATTGGGCGGTGGGACCCACCATATCCAATTTGAGCTTCCGTCTGGTTGTACCAATTCACCTCCATTGGGTGTCTGGATTTCGATTGTGAGTGGTCCGGGCGCTCCGACGTCAACGGTTGTAGAGCCAGTATTATCAGAGATGTCGGTCTCTCCTACTACTTGCTCTACCTCGACATCTAGCTGGTAACTTCCCTCTGGCCGTGATATTGAGAAGTAGTCCTGCTGGGATTCTCCGGGTGCCAGCATTGTGATTGTTTGTGTTTTTAATGGTCCGTCCGCAAACTGTGAGGAGACTTTTGAACCGTCGACATATAGGTTTACGTTTATTGTATTTTCAGTGTTTTGACCTTCGTTTGTTACGGTGTAATATACGTTGAAGGACTGGCTGGATGTGGGGTATAGTGGGTTTGTGTAGACGTTGGAGACTGCTAGGTCGTTGGTTTCCCCTCCTCCGGGAGCATTCACCGTTATTGTGACTTGGTCTATTGTGCTTGCGCCCTGGCTGTCTGTAACATTGAGTGTTATAGTATGGGTTCCGCTGCTGAGGTCTGTTCGAGTGAAGTACCAGCCAATGTCGAGGTATCCGTCAATGCTTGAGGTCCATATGCTTGCTGTGTCTGGAAGCCAACCGTCTTCTGGGTCTCTGGGTAGTTTGCTGTCAAAGGTTATAGTGTCGCCGAGGTTGTATGTTGCTCCGTCTGCGGGTGATTCGATCACTACGTCGTAGGGTGGGTTATTTACAGGGCAGCTGCCGGTGTTTATCGCGGTTATAGTCTGCGGGTTGGCTCCCACCACTCCATCTGGATCGTTATATGTCACTCTGACGTCATAGTTTGTGCTTTCGCTTAGTCCTGAGATTGTTTCTAGGTACTGTGTACCCTGGTCAATCATCGCAATCTCACCGCCCCATGTTCCTGATGAAGACAGCTTGTAATCTAAGGTTGCGGATCCGTCGTTGTCCACATCGCCAGAGTAGGTTGCTGTGACGGTTATGGAATCGCAGGCATGAGTCTCGCTGATCGTGCCTGCCGTGATCTGCTGGTCATTAGACGTGTCAACAATAAACGTTCTCGTCTCGCTCCAGTTTCCGTAGTTTCCTGCGCCATCCCGTGCCTGCACTTTCCAAGTATGAGGCCCATTGCTCAAGGTGGTTGGCCAAGCGTAGGATGGCTGTAGAGAGGTGTCTCCATAGAAATTAACCGTGCCGTCAACATCGATCTGATAGTAATCAACGCCGCTGCCAGTGTCGTTAGGCCGGTTCCACACAAACGTTGGCGTGCTGTCAGCGATGGTCTCGCTGGGGCCGGGCCAGACAAGGGTCGGAGCTTCGGGCGGGAAAGGATCGGTAACGCAGGTTTGTTGAATGCTGAAAGAAGAGCCTTGAGAAGCAGGACAATATGGAACTACATCAATCCAGATCGGGTTTGTATATGCTCTATGGGTAACGCCGTTTGAGTCTGTCGAGTTCGCCTCGATCCTGAAATAACCGGGCTGGTTGTAAATCGGGAAATCGGCTGTATTAATGTAAATCCAATCGAGTCCACTTGGATAGGCAGGGAAGCTTCCTGAGTCTATTATACTTTCATTTTCATTTATTACACCGTACCAGAGAGTATAGTAGATTGTGCTCCCGAACTCAGGACTAGATGCACCTCTTATGTCAATGCCAAGGTTAGTGTCAGCTCCAACCGCTAATGTGTTCCCAATACTCTTCTCGACTCCAGTAGTGTAATCGTAAACTGTAAAACTGATGAGAGGGCCGTCGGTCATGATGGAATGGCCATCTCTTAAAGCGTTAAGAATTTCGGTTTGAGGTGGAACACTGCTTTGAGAGTAACCCGGGACGTAAACCGCAGTACGCACTTTCCCAAAATTATTATCAGTTCGTTCAACTCCCGTCCAATCCAGCTTTGAGCCGTGACTGAAATCGCCGTGTGCATCACTGCCTCCTGAGATGTAAACCGTTTCACCGTTTCTTAGGAGTTCTTTCCATTTCGTTATCCCTGCATCTCGGTAGGTTTCATTTCCTATAGAGTTCCAAACTTCAAGACCTGAATAATCATTGTTCGGATCACCATCAAATATCAAGTTATAATCTGCTGTTTGCCAAATGTCTCTATTTAACGGTGGTAAACTAGGCGGTTGATATGCTGGATGCGAAGCATATGCAAAACCACCTTGTGCATTGATCCATGTAATCACCTGTGGAAGATTAAAAGTAATGGAAGTATCATCGAGACCATCACTGCCCACTAGGTCTAAGTTAAATTCTTTGGGATAGTACCACCCCAATCCATCTGCACCTTCGCCATCTATGTTAACACTTATATTATACCCTAAAAGATGAACAAATTTTCCATTGGCGTTTTGAACTGATATTTCTTCAGCTCTTATACATTTAAATTCAGAATCTGAATGACCTCCCTGTGATACATCTTTACAGTCATTTCCAAAGTCATCCCATTTTCCCTCTTCATCAAATAGTCTGTTATACTCAGTGTCCCACATATAAGAATCAAGATCAAATGAATGGTCAGTTATGGTGACCCAGTCAAGTCCAATGGATTTCCCTGCTTCCACGGTTGCTTCAATTGGTGCTCCAACCTCTACATTATTATCAGTATAATAACTGTGGTAATGTACATCCCCAGCATACCAATCCTCCAAAGAAGGTAAATCCCCCACACCAACTGAAACATTAAAATGACTGTGAGTATCGCCATCTAAATCCGTAATACCACCGATATCTCTGATAACCACATGGAAACATGCATTCCCACTTATGCCATAAAGAGAAGCATCGAGATAAGTAATGCCGTACCAATCCCCCGGGAAATATAGATTGCCATTTTGAGTTGCGTTAATTGTTGTCCCGCTCCACCTAGTCTCTGTTGTTAGAAGTGAGTCTGAACCTTCGTCATTGTCCCAATCACAATTGGTGTCCTGGTAAATCTCCACATTGCCCAAGTCATAATCGTCCAATCCACAACACTGAAGATTATCAGTATCCTTCACCAATAAAAATATAGGTATCTGGTTGTTCACCGTTCTCCAAGGCCCATCTGCAAAAACCTCTTTAAGACCTGGTTCATTGGCATACAATGGCAAGATCAGATTATCTGATGATGAAACATTGTAATTTACCCCTTCATTATCAAGTTCCCAGATTGTTCTATGGCCTTGCGCTTTGTAATATAACTTATACTCGCCAGGTACTACAGAAATATTAATGTCATTCGGAGACTCTATTAAAGATTCCCAGATAATTGTTTCCTTGTTAGGCTTTACCTCCGCAATTTGAATGAATAATGGTTGGAATCGAGTTGTCCCTTGAATGGTGAGGTTTGAAGTAAAATCCAAAGTTATCGTGCCATTTTCTGAGGCACCTACAAATCCTGGCAAAATGAATATTAATAGTACCGCAATTAAGAAAAATTGTTTCATCTTCTTTCCCTCCACTTTTGATAAATTAAACCAATTACAGCTCCGATGGAAAACCAAAATAACACTTGAGAAAAGATATAAACCGTATTCCCATACAAAATAGATAAAAAATCTAATTTCATTTTTGTAATGACTGATGGATAAAAAATTAAGGCTATTTTCCTGCTTCCAGCGCCACCGTAGATGCTTAGTGCAAATAAAAGACTTGGACCGACATAGCCATAAATTAATCCTATAATGCCTGTTTTCACCCATAGTTCTTTCAAGTAATATACCAGAAGTACTAATATTCCAAAAACGCTTACCAATAAACCAACTTTCCAGAGACCCATCACAAAATAAGATAACAGGCCTAAAAAGATAACGATTAACAATAATTTCCAATTCAATTTCTTCTCTTTCATAATTGCGCCTCCATCACGCCCCTAAGTGGTGATTGTATCACCACATCGTAAGGTGGATTATTTATCGGGCAGCTTCCGGTGTTTATTCCCGTTATTGTTTGTACGTTGTTCCCGGGTGGTATGACTCCATCTGGATCGTTATATGTCACTCTGACGTCATAGTTTGCGCTTTCGCTTAGTCCTGAGATTGTTTCTTGGTATTGTGTGCCCTGATCTGTCATTCCAATACCGCCGCCCCATGTGCCTGATGAAGACAGCTTATAGTCGAGGGTGGCTGAGCCGTCGTTGTCCACATCACCACTATAGGTTGCGGTGACGGTTATCGAGTCGCAGGCATGAGTTTCAGAAATAGTCCCGGCTGTGGTCTGCTGATCGTTTGAAGTGTCAACGATAAACGTTCTTGTCTCGCTCCAGTTGCCGTAGTTTCCTGCGCCGTCTCTAGCCTGCACCTTCCACGTATGAGGTCCGTTGCTCAAAGCGCTTGGCCAAGTGTAAGATGGCTGTGGGGAAGTGTCTCCATAGAAATTACTTGTGCCGTCAACATCGATTTGATAGTAATCAACACCGCTGCCAGTGTCGTTAGGCCGGTTCCACACAAACGTTGGCGTGCTGTCAGCGATGGTCTCACCGGAGCTGGGCCAAACTAGAGAAGGGGCTTCGGGGGGATCAGGATCGTCTATACATGTTTGTTGAATGCTAATTGAGGCTCCCTGTGAAACAGTGCAATAAGGCCACACATCAACCCAGATAGGGTTGGTGTAGGCTCTATAGTCCACATTATTAGGTGGGAATCCTACGGAGGATTGAACTTCAATCCTGTAGTAGGAGTTTAGAGTCAACGTAGTTGGATCTGTCCAAGTAGCGTAACCATCCTGTAAGGTTCCGCTATAACCTCCCGGGAGAAGACTCGGATGATTATCAAAGACTTTCGTTTCACCTGTTGAATCACCACGATATATTTTTATGTTCCCAACGTCTCCGAACTCGGGTGAAGATTTCCAGCTAATTTCCAAGGTAGGAGAAGTTTCATAGGCAATTTCTGTCGTATTACCGATGATTTCATTGTTTATTGTAAAGGTTACTAGAGGACCGTCTGTCATTATTGAATGGCCATTTTTTAAGCCCTCCAGAATACCGTTTTCAGTTAGCCCCTCATCGCTATAAACTACAGTACGAACCTTGCCATAGGCGTTATCGCTTTCAGAAGTGCAGCAATCAGGTGGCCAAAGCGCCATGTCATTTTTATATTCATGACTGAAGTCGCCATGGGCGTCGGTTCCACCTATAATAAAAACATCTCGGCGTCCATTTTTTAATAATCGTTTCCAGTCTGTTAGGCCGTTTTCAAGTTGAGTTGCCCAATCAGTTTCATTTGTTCTCACGGCGTTCCAGATTTCTAAACCATTATACCCCGGCAAATCATAATCACTTTGTATCCATCCTCCTCGCCCTAACGCTGTCCCAGTATCCCCCGGATGTGCTGCAAAAGCAATTCCATCCTGCGAATTAACGTAACTTATGGCTTGCTGGAGAGACCAAGTTTCACTACAAGTATAATCTTCTGAGGGCGGTAAGGGAAAATGCCATTCACAATATTCGTCTGCCTGTCCTGGGAAAAAATCATATCCACTCCCACCGATACTGTTGAAGTTTTCCATCCCGTAAACCAGAAAATGGCCAATCCTCCCATCGGTTCTATTCACCGAGACTTCTTCCCCTAAGATAGGTTTGAAGGATGGATCACTTTGATAAAGAGCAACAGCATTTTTCAATGAGTTCCATTTATGATTAACATTTGTTTCACCAGTCCTTATATCATCTAGATCAAAGGAATGGTCAGTAATAGTCGTCCATTCCAAGCCAACAGCTTTACCAGCTTCCACTGTTGCTTCAACAGGATAACCAAATTCCCACTTGTTATCAGTATAACTGCTATGGTAGTGGGTATCGCCTGAATACCAGTTCCAAAAACTAGGTAAAGGATCACTTGCTATATTCACCGTAAAAAAGCTATGTGTATCGCCATCAGGATCTAATATCCCTCCGATATCCCTTATAACTGCATGGAAGCAAACTTCCCCAGTTAAACTCTCAGATGCAGGGTCCAAATTCGTGATGCCGTACCAATCACCCGGTTTGTATAAATTATAGATAGTGTTATTTATTATTAAGCCATTCCATGCTGTTTCTGTGTATGAAGGAAGTGGTGTGTCGTCGTTTTCATTAGGATCTCGGTCGCAATCGTTGTCACGATAGAATTCAATATTTCCTAAATCGTAGTCGCCATAAATTTCATTGGCGTCTTTCACCATGACGAGTACGGGAATAGAATCGCCAGGTTCAATTCGCCAAGGAGCATCAGCAAGTACTTCTTTGCCTAAAAAATTGCCAAATAGAGGGATGACAGTTTCATTTCCGGAAGAAACTTGATAACCCTCACCCTCGTTATTCAATTCCCAAATAGTTCTATGCCCTTTAAGTTGAATATAGAACTTATATTTTCCAGAGGGCAAAGATATCTTAGTATCCTCCGGAACAGTGATTAATGATTGCCAGACAGATTTTTGTGTGTTGTTTTGAAATTCTACAATCTTGATATAGAGGGGTTGAAATTGACTTTTTAGAGCGCTTTCATTTTGAATATAGATGTTAGAACTGAAATTTAGCATCATCGTTCCGTTTTCCCCTGTTGCATATGCTGGAGGAGAAAAATAGAAGATTAATAGTACTAATAGGAGGGATAGCAAAATCTTATTCACTTTACCGCCTTCCTCTTTTCAAGAAGTCGAGCTATTTGAGAAAGGATTATGGCTCCTATTAATATCCCTTGTAAGAAAAAAACTATCATTGAGATATTTTGTATAAGTCGATTTACCGTATAGGGGGGAGTGGGGTGATATAAAAAATTTGTAATACTACCAGTTATAATCCCACTTATATATCCAGGTAGAAAGACAAATTTAGCCAAATTTAATCCAAAAGAAGTTTGAGAAACATGACTTCCTATTAAAGAATAAGAATAAACCGTCCAAGCAATAACACTAACTAATCCCCAAATTCCACCAATCACCGCCCCTTTTTTCCACGCCTTCATATTTTGTCACCCTCCCTCCAAGCCTTTTCTGTGTAGAAAAGCCTTGGCCACCCAAAGAACCCGGATTTGCTATCACAAATCCTCCAATTGAAAGTGTTTATAACATAATGAATGAAGTCTTGAACAACGGCATAATTGACATTGAGTTTAAAAGAATTAGTGGTGCAGGGAGGTGAACGTAGAATATCTAAAGCCAGAGTGGAATCTGAAGTCGATCTGTTTCTATTTATGTTGGTTCTATTTTGCCACTTTCCCCTAACCTGAAACCTCAACTTCCTTTTACCACCTATACCTCAAATCTTACACCCAAGACAGCTGGATTTAGACTGTCACCCAGATTCTATCGCTGTTATAATATTTAATAATTATGAAAGATTCTTCTATAAGATTATTTCATTTAAAAATTGGCAAATCAATATTAGATTAATAAAAAGTTGATTTAAATCAGGGAGATAAAAATCCCTGCACCATCAAAGCTCAGCTAAAAGTCCCTTCGAACACTTGTATTAGGATTTCACTATTATTTGGCTGAACCCCGAACAAACTAGTATTTAACACTGATTGAATACTTGTGATCATTAGTCTGGTTTGCGTAGTTATGTTTATCCAAGTTCATATAAGTAGATAAGGAGGAGGGAAAAAGGTTGGTTTTTTAGAACTGATCTCGTGAGATATGGAAACTGCATTATTTTAAAATCCCGATAAGGAACGTTTATCACCGTTTATTATGGCGCCATAATAGTAGAGCCCAGTGTCTTTACTCAGTTCTTTGCCTGTGAAAAGATAGCGTGAGTCTCCACCTTCACGCACACTGCCATAAGGATAATGCATCGTCTTTTCGACGAGAATACCAAGATGATATTAGATCGCGTTGCACAGATGTAGAGGTAATCAGTGAATGAATGAGTTAGAGAGATGACTGTTTTGGTTTTATAATTTTTTATAGCAGCATGGTAGTGGCAAAGTATTTTATCCATGAAGGTTGAAGATTATTGAAATATGTCCAGAGATAAGCTGCATCCTAATGCTGTAGAAAAATTCCTTCAGGAAGTTAACAAAAAGTATAGTGAAAGGATCGATAAAGTTATTTTATTTGGTAGCTACGCAAGAGGAGATTATACTCAGGAAAGTGATATTGATCTTCTGGTAGTTTGGAAGGGAAAGCTTCTTGAGGGGTGGGAAGATCTGGAGAACATTGCAGTGGATATCCTTGTGGAATATGGTGTTGTAATCTCTTTAAAAATAGTTTCACCTGAAGAATATAAAGCTATGATTGACCTTCAAATGCCCTTTATTCAGACCCTTGAGCGAGAAGGTGTAGTATTTGGATAGAGTTGACTATCATTTGGCAGAGGCAGATGAGCGTCTTGAAACCGCCCGGATATTACTAGATCATAAACGCCCCAAAGACGCGATTGGAAGAGCCTACTATGCGATTGTATCATGCCGCTAGAGCAATTCTTTTAACCCGCGATATATCTCCCAGGACCCACAAAGGTTTGATCCAGAAATTTGGGGAAGTGTTTGTCAAAACAGAGCTTGTTTCAAAGGAATATAGTGTATTGTTATCCAAGGCCGAGTCTCTTAGAGAAATGGCTGATTACGATGTTATACACAAGTTCACAATGGAAGAAGCGGAAGTAATCGTTTCTGATGCTGATAAATTCATAGAAAAAATAGAAAAAATACTCGAAAAAGAAGGATAAATTTCCACTTATAAAACCATTCTCAGTAGTTCGTAATAATAGCCGCCACCATAGCTCATGACACCGCCCGTAGCATAGGCCGAGCTTCACTTTATGTCACCCTCCTTCCAATCCTTTCTTGTGTAAGAAAGACTTATCCCGTAACACGGATAATTTAAGCGAGAGCTTAATAGGCATCCAAATTAACGCACACAACACCAATAAAAAAATAAAAAACTTCTTCATCCTCATCCACTATACCTCAGATTAATTAGTTAGGTCCAATCAATCCAATTAGTCTAGCTACTAGTACCCCAATAAAAATGCCAACAAATATCGATAGTCCGAAAAAGAGCAATAACCCTACCGCCTTAGGTAAATATATTCGCACTGGCAAAATGAGCCCTATTTTCTCAAAAAAAGTGAGACAAAAGTATCCTGGAAAAAGAAGGGTTTTATGCCAAGTCGTAGGGCGCACCGCCTTCATCAGTCCCGATTATATCCGCCATTGTCGTGTTATGCCAATCGCCTATCGTATAAAATCCAGGATAATTATTTGGGAATATAATTAGATTGTAGGGAACATTTTTGATAAAGGTCTCATGAGTGCCATCGCCATCCATATCAGCATATATTTCAATATGATCTAACGAATAGGACTCAAAAAGGTTATAGACGTCTTTAACTAGTAAATAAATTGGTAACTGAGACTCACCCGGCTCAACCCTCCAGGGACCATCGGCAAGAAGGTCTCTAAATGGTGTGTTTGCAGATAAAGGCCCTACAGAACCATTCGTTTGATTATTCGATTCATTAATAACATTATTTGGAGCATAAGCATAGATATTTGGAAAAATGCAAAAAGTAATCGTGATGAAAGTAAAAATTATTAAAAAAATATGACCCCTTCTCTTGAGAAGTATTAATTGTTGGAAGAAATATACAAGTGTAACCATTATAAGGGCACCAACTATTGAGGGAAATACGATCACCGGAAGAATAAGATTTAGTTTGGTACCTCCTCTTAGTAAATCTTCGAACAAAATTTCGTATAAAAAGCTGCCCCTCATTGGGGCTTTGCTCCTAAAGTCAGTTTTTAAGCCGACATTAGGAGCAGGATGAATACTTTAGGAGCAGGCTAAGAAAAGTATTATAAAGGTTAAAACCATTATATTATATTGATTTTATCATGGTAGAGAAGAAACCCCGAACTCTGACAATAGAAGGTTTTGAGATGCTTGAGAAGGTGGCTAAGCTACCAAATAAAGCGTCAAGCTGTATTATTTATCTGCCAAAGGAATGGGAGGGAAAAGAAGTTGTTATTATCAGGGTTGAGTAGGAATGGTTTTATATCCTCAAATGTAAAATTGCCACATAATGGGAGAAGAAACCAACGCGTTCATAGAAGCCATCATAGCTTTTTTCATATTTCTAGGTCTGCTTATGGGTATATTAAACTCAGAAGCAAACGAAGCATTAAAATATTTTGCAGTAAACATCTTGTTGTTAGCAACAGTAGTGATCTATATCCAGATGGTATTAATGAAAAGAATAGAGAAGTTGGAGGAGAAACAATAATGGTAAGGAAAAAAACCATCAAAAAAACAAGAAAGAAAAAAATAAGAAAGGCAGATGGTGGTAATTTAATACTCTTACTTTTGCTTCTCATTATGATCTATCTATTTTTTAAGAGTCGGGGTTATATTTGAATGGTTGAAGTCTGCTTCAATGCCAAGCTCATGTATTTCATGGATTAATACCACGATGTTATGTGCTATGATTTTGCATAGTAGCTCGTTTTTCTGTGCTGTGAATTTCTTTGATTTGAGTGTTTCACCGAACTTTGATTTTATCATGTGAAAGGTGGTTTCTACATTGCTTCTCTTATGATAATGCTCCATGAACTCATCCTGATTGAGCTGGAAGTAATGAAACATCTTTTTCCAGAGCCTTTTCTTATTGGCTGTGGCCACGCTGTTAGACCTGAAGGGTATGTAAGGCGTTCCACCCAGCTTGTCCACCGTTTTGAGGTTGTCAAGGCTTAGATAGGCTTTATCTGCTGAAACCTCATTCATCTCAAAGCCTGCCTCATGGGTTGCATTGACAAGAGGCTTGAACTGTGGGCTGTCTCCAGAGTTACCCTCAGTTACTTCCACGCCTGTTATGATATTGGTTTTAACTCCCACGCAGATATGGGCTTTAAGCCACCTGTGCTGTTTCTTCGTGCTGTGTTTCTCCTTGCAATACTGCCCAAATCGTGTGGTCCTGAATCCACTGCTGTCTATGGCAAACTCGGTTTCCACTGATTGCAGAGGTTGAGCGGTGATTCTGACAAGACTTTCCAAGAGCGGTGTTACATCTTCTCGGATCAGAAATTTATTAACAGCATTGTAATTAGGAGCATGGGTTATCTGCTCTCTGGATTCAGCGTTTTTAAAGAGTGTGTAGGCTCTTCTGCTAGATAGTTGTGAATAGACTTTCTGAACACTGCAAAAAACTTGTTCTTTAAGGGGTAGCCTTGGCCTGCCCATTCTCTGAACCGGCTCATCTATGCCCTCGACTAAATCTCTTAGTAGCTCGTCAAACTCTTTTATCTCGTTGGTCTGAGCCTGATTATAAGCTTTCCAAGCCTGTGGATAGGTGAGCCTTACCTTTGTCTTTTCGACGCCTCTAGGTGTTTGTCTCTCAATCTGGAGATAGTATTTAGCGGCGTAGCCATGCTTGCAGATATGGCCTCGCTTCTGATAATCTGGGCAGTTGCAAACAAAATCTTCATTGACAAAATATTTCTTGTTGCTGTTCTGTGAGGGCACAACGAGGCCGTGCCTCTTCCAGTCTTTCATAATCTTCTTGGTCTTGAAAATTTGTAATCCACGTTCTTTTCTAGCCTCTATCTGGAGGGGTGTTTCCTTCTGGTTAACAACAACTTCGGGATTTATGGGTGTTGGGTTCTGGGGTATGGTTTCAATCATTTTTATTCAGCTCCTTTTACTTATGTAACTATATTGTAGTTACTTACTTAAATACTTTTCTATAATGTAACGATTAAAGAGACAAAAAGCTCTCCAAAAATAATATATAGTAACATCTTCATAGTTACATTATGAACGAAAACCAATCTAAATTAATGAAGATTGAAATAGGGGCATATCAAGTCACAGAGAAACTTGTGAAGCCTGGCGGAAACTCAGGCCGTGTATATGTGCCTAAAGACTGGATCGGTAAACGAGTCAAGATATTTCTCATGGAACCACTGAAAGAATGAATAACAGTAAAGCCAACTCTGGAACAAAAGATAATTTTTTAAGTGATACCTCTAAATTAACCCTGGTTAGTGAGGATAAAGATAGGGTCGGCGTCTTAATGGGGAATGAAAGGATAACTGAGAATAATAGTGGAGGGGGAAAATATGGATGAATCTGTTATTGAAAATTACCTCAAACAACAAAAAGTAAAAGTTGTAGAAAAGTTTGATTTAAAAAAGTCCATAATAATTTACTCAAAGGCAATTAAAAAATTCCGTGACATAAAAAAAATAACCGGCGATGAAGAGTTAGTCAGAGCTTATGTCCTTACAAAGCTTGTTAATGAACTTGGATATAGGCCAGAAAACATTGAAATTGAAAAGGATTATGATATTGGCAGGCCAAAGGTAAATAAGCCAAGGATTGATGTAATAGTCCGAGATAGTGGGGGCAATGCTTTTCTTTACATTGAACTCAAAAGTCCAGATGATTATGAAAAAGATAAAGATGAGGTTATTGAAAAACAGCTCTTTAATCTTGCGTCTCAGGAGAAAGGTCAAGGTAAAAATGTAAAGTACCTTGTTCTTTATTCATTTGATATAGTCAATGATGAAATAAAGGATAAATCCATTGTCATTGACTATGAAAAATATCCTTCATTTGATGTTTGGAAGGTTGAAAGAAACCTTTCTGATGAACTCCCTGCGAGGTATGGAATAGCACAAAAAACGCCTTATATAAAAGAGGGTGAAAAGGACTTAGAAGCTAATTTTTCCCATGATCAGTTAGAAAGTCTTAGAAAGAACCTGCATAATGTTCTTTGGGGTGGTGGAGGAACAGATGATAACGAGATTTTTTCATCCCTCACTAATCTCATCCTTGCAAAGATTCAGGATGAAAGCGAGAAAAAGAGCGGTGAAAAATACGATTTTCAGATTTTTGCGTTTGCAAAGCAAGGTGATGAGATTTTTGAGACCAACGATGAGCTATTTGAAAGGATTAATAATTTATATAGACGTGCATTAAAGCAAAGACTCAATATCTCAGACGAAAGAAAACTTGAAAAGTCTTATGTCATTGATGAAAATAAATTCTCCCTTTCAAAACTAAAATATACTGTGCAGGAACTTGAAAAATATTCCTTTGTTAATGGGAAAAGTAGTTTTGATGGTAAAGATATTTTAGGTGATTTCTTTGAAGGAATTATAAGGGAAGGATTTAAACAAAACAAAGGCCAATTTTTCACACATCTTAACATCGTTAGGTTTCTTCTCTGGGGTTTGCAGCTCGATAGACTTGCCATTGAGAAAGTTAACAAAGAACAAGAACTTCCTTATTTAATTGATCCGAGTGCGGGGAGTGGAACGTTCTTAATAGAATATATGAAGTTCATAACTAAAAACCTAAAACATAGATACAAAGAAAAACTAGACTCTTCTAGAAATGTTCAATCCTTCGTTGAGAATAATTTTTATCCTGATAGTTCTGAGAATATGTGGGCTGAAAAATATATTTATGGGGGTGAAATAAATCCAAACTTGGGAACGTCAATAAAAGTAAACATGATTCTGCATGGTGATGGGTCGGCTAATATTTTTGTTGGAAGCGATAAGGGCGATGGTCTTTCCAGTTTTTCTAAATACACCAAATTAAGTGGTGAGAATATTTTAAATCGGGTTGTGACGTCTAATTTATATTCTAAAGAGACGAACGAACAATTTGATATTATTATTACTAATCCCCCTTTTAGTATTGATTTAGATACGGACACTCAAAAAAGTGTGAAAAACGAGTTTGTTTTTGGAAGTAAAAAGAACTCTGAAAACCTTTTTGTTGAAAGATGGTATCAGTTGCTTAAACCCAAGGGGCGGTGCGGTGTAGTTCTCCCTGAGAGTGTGTTTGACACAACAGAAAACAAGTATATCCGGCTTTTCATTTACAAATACTTTAAAGTTAAAGCTGTGGTCTCTTTGCCGCAACTGACTTTTGAGCCGTTTACCTCCACTAAAACCAGCTTGTTGTTTGCACAAAAGAAGACTGCCCAGGAAATTGAGAGATGGAACAATCTCTGGAGTAAATATTCAAATGAATGGAGTTTGCTCAAAACACGATGTGAAAAAGAAGTTGAGCATTTTATCAATGGTAAAGATATTAGCAAAAAATGGGCAATGTCAAAAGAAGACGAGTTAACTCGAAAACAAAATGTTCTAAGGCTTCTAAAGGATTACATTGAAGATGATGATAAAAAATTGGACTTGAAAGAATTGGTTGAAAAATTCAGCGATGAGATCACCGAGTTATGCAAATATGATACCGCCACTAAGGATGTTTTTGGTTTTGTGAATACGTGGTGGGTGTTTGGGGAAGTGGCAAAAGAGTTTAATTATAAAATCTTTATGGCAGAGGTTGAAAACATTGGGTATAAGAGAACTAAAAGGGGTGAAAAGCTTAAGCCAAACGAACTTTATCGTGTAAATGATAAAGGAGAGGTTTTGGTTGATGATGGCGTCAAAGAAACAGCGTTGGACTTCCTGAGAGAGATCAAATGGGATTAAAAACTTTTACAATTGATTTACAAGAGTTAGCCATTGATCCGAAAATAGGATTAAAAGATTATTCTTATTTATATAAAACCGGAGCGCGTTTTAAAAGTTTTTTATTAAATAAAAACATTCAAACGGACATAAAATCAGGAAGAACCCCCTCAAGATTTAATGGGACTTATTGGAATGGTGAAAATGAGTTTTTAACCATGTCCGATGTTGATACATTAACCTTTACTATAAATCCAGAATGCACTAATAAAATCACAGATTATGCAATTGAACAGGAAAAAACACTTTATCAAGCAAAAGAAAACGCACTGATAGTTTCTAATGCCATGACTGTTGGTTTATCTTTTCTTTTAGATAGACCGGTTTTTATTAATCAGAATGTTTTTGAGGTTAATTTAGATGAAACAAAAGTTAATAAGAAATTTGTACTTTGGTATCTTAATCTAATTATAAGACCTCTTTTTCAAACAACATATACATCAAAATACCTATCAAAAGATGAATTGGGAAGAATCAAAATTCCCCTCATCCCAAAACCTAAACAAGATCAAATTGTTGCTAAAATTGAACCGATTGAGAAGAAAATTATCAAACTAAAGGCTCAAATCAAAGAGCCACAAGAAATTATTAACACTGTTTTTGCGAGAGAGTTTGGGTTTGATTTAGATAAGTTTGAGGAGCTGAAGAGAAAAAAGTTTTACAACCTTGATTTTTCTGACTTCTCCAATAACAGAGATTTACGCCAAAGTGTCAAATTCCACAGAGAAGCAGGTAAATTTGTCATGGAAGAACTAAAGAGGAGAACAAAGCTGAAAATCAAAGATTTTAAATCTGAACCAATTGTGTTAGGTGCTTCCGTTTCCCCTAACCATTATGATGATCGGGGAGAATATTATTACATCTCAATGGCAACTATTAAACATTGGAGATTTGAAAAGGAAGACGCTAGATTAGTTTCGTCTGAATATGTAAAAGACAACCAAAATAAAACCATTCAAAATAATGATATTTTAATAGCTCGTTCGGGGGAGGGAACTATTGGGAAAGTAGCATTGATTGATGATGAAGAATTGAAAGGTATTTTTGCTGACTTCACGATGAGAATCCGATTGAAGAATTATAATCATTTATTTGCCTATTACTATTTTAGAACAAAATATTTTCAGTACCTTGTGGAAATAAACAAGAAAGGGCTTGGTAACAACACAAATATTTTTCCAAGTCAAATCCAAGATTTTCCATTGTTTGATATTCCTTTAGATAATCAACGAAATATAGTTGATGAAATTAAGGAAGAGCTGGATAACCAAGAGAAAATTAAAAAGCAGATAGAAATAGAGAGAAACAAAATTGAGGATGTATTACTAAACAGTATGTAAGCCCTACATGATCATTGGACTTTAGGAGCAACCTGTGAACTTTAGGAGCAAAACAGACTTTAGGAGCAAAGCCGAACATAAAGAAAGATATAAATACTCTTGAACTGCTTTTTTATACTCTATGCAGGTTCAGGTTAACCGCTATAACGTTGTAATCCAGGGGAAAGTTCAGGACATTGGGCTCAGAGAGCTTATCACAGAACTTGCCAATTTTCAGCGGCTCAGGGGCTTTGTATTTAATGACATAGACGGCACTGTGAAGGTCATCATCGAAGGGGCGAATGATGTAATAGACTCTTTTTTTGAGGATGTTGAGAAGAAGACAGAGGCTATTGGGGCTGAGATCGAAGGTGTTGTTAAGCGGGAGGTCTCCAGGGACATTGACCTGCCGCCTAGGTTTGTTAAGATAGCTTCTACCGAGTGGGAGGAGATTGGCGAGAAGCTTGATGTGGGTATCGGTATAATGAGGGATCATACGGGGATTCTAAATGAACAGTCCGGCATTCTAAGCGAGCACACAGGGATTCTGAACGAACACACGGGCATTCTAAGCGAACAGTCCGGCATTCTGAACGAACACACCGGCATTCTAAGCGAGAATACAGTGCTCTTGAAGGGCATCAAAGACGTTCTGCAAAGGATTGCTGAGAAGTGATTTTATTTTTGCCTTTTTGTTTGTAGATCAACTTACACATTCTGGGTTTATATTATAGTCTGGCGGAGTGTTCTCCAAGGAACTTTCAAAAGTTTTGGCAGTGGTTTGTAGCTTGATTTCCTGGCTTTTTAGTAAGAATGGGGGGGTGTGGTGAAAATTTTTTCCTAAAAACACTGTTTTCGACGTTTATTTTTCCATTTTCGGCAAAGGATTTATATATTGTTTTATGATTAAAATCAGTCCTGAGGTGCTTAGTGCTTGACAATTGAATGCGATGTTTTAGTAGTGGGGGCAGGGCCGGCAGGATCAAGCGCCGCAATGGCTGCGGCGCAAGGTGGCTTAAAAACAATTTTGATTGATAAAAAAGAGATAATTGGCGAGCCAGTTCAATGTGCCGAAGCAATAGGAAAGTATCTTATTCCACTATTGCCTGTACAAATTCCAACAAACCAATTAGTATGGGATATCGAAGGTATTACTTTTTACTGTGATGATATTAGGATAAAAAAATCTGGAGGGATGTGGTCCAGCTACGGTATTCGAAGAGATTACTTTGATAAATGGTTAGCTCAAAAAGCTATTCTGCATGGTGCGGTATTGAAGCTTGGTGCAGAATTAATTGAGTTGGAACTAACCGATAACAATTCTGTAAAAAAGGCTTTAATAAAAACATCCTCCGGTGTTGAGGTCATAAAGCCAAAAATTGTTATTGGTTGTGATGGGGTCAATTCTAGAGTGTTGCACGAAGTAGGATTCTCTTATACTAAGAACATGGTGGGGTATGTAAAAAGTTTTGAAATTAAAGGTGCAGAATTGACCGACCCTTACTACGATCATTTTTATGTTGGCGACTTTGCGTCTCATGGGTATGGTTACATGTTCCCAAAATCAAAAGACACTGTAAACATTGGAGTGGGGGTTTTAAGTCCTGATATAGATTTGGACAAAAGTTTCGATGAGTTTTTAGCTATTCCTGAAGTCAATAACCAGCTACGCAATGGCAAAATTGTTGGAGAAAAAAGCGGTGTAGCACCATATAGCTCTCCAACAGAAAAAGTAGTTTTTGGAAACATTTTATTGACAGGTGATTCCGCAAATCAAAACTTCAAACCATTTGTAGAGGGAGTACTTCCTGGAGTGATATGCGGTCACTTAGCGGGTAAATCGGCTGTAGATTTTTTTGTTGACAAAACGCCGCTTGAGTCTTACCCTGATAAGATCAATGAGAAATTAGGGATATATTTTAATCATTCTAATGACATATACGAAGCTCTAATGGGTTTGGACAGTTTTCCTCTTGAAAAGAACAATTTATTTCGATTAGGATTAACCACCGGAATCCTAACACCAAATCAGATTAGTAACCTACAAGAGGAAGATACTGCCAAAATAAAAGAGTTACTACTGACTTCGTAATAAAGTTATTTTATTAGTACTGAAGTTTATTATGGTTTAATCAACGACTTATAAAGCTGTGAAAATCAATAGGTTTATAATCTCGGATATTTTATTTAAACTATGGCCGAGGGCATGATAATCTTTCTTTTTGGATTTCCTATTTTTATAACTATCTATCTATTTGCACTGTCATTGTATCATGGAGCGTTATACGCTATAATGTCAGAAACTAAAAAAAGCATACGCTCTGGAATTTGGGATAATATATCCTATGGAAATTACTGGGGTGTATTATTGACAATTTTTACTTTCTTGCTTTTGTACAAGTTTTATATTGCGGGAGTCGCATCACGTTATATAATTCTAGCTATCACTTTTGATGTAATCACCCATTTCCTAGTTCTCTTAACAACTTACCACTTGGCACTGCCTATTTTAAAATCACTAAAAATATTAAAAAAAGCATATATTCCTGCTTTTGTCGGATTTCCACTCGTGATCTTCTTTTCAGCGAAAGCATTGACCATGCTTTCATTTCCTGGAAGTAGGATTAAGATCGTCTTTTATTATGTACTCTTTTCGTTAATGATTATCTTTTACTTCAGTTCTTTAATGAAAATCATATCTGGGAGATACTCTGATCTGGGATTTGTTTACAAACCATTCTTAATAGGGAGTATAGGGTTGGTATCTTATCTCATATCTGTTTTGATAATAATCTTCATCATCCTCCAATTCCCCACCATCAAACAATTAAACAACCTATATTATTACCTCTTTTTTTATTCTGCCCTGTTCACGTTTACACTCCTCCAGTTTATGAGGTTCGTAGTTGATTATCCTTCGGCTATTCAGCCTAAGTGGAAGGCATATCTGCCTGTTGATCCCATGCGCCTAGCAGGAACCATTACACTTGCCTTCCTTTCGATTTCACTTTATTTCACACTCAAAGATTTAGGGATTGTCGTTGTGATTCCAGGCTGGGCACTCGTGATAAGCGCCGTTCTCTTTGTTCCGGCGGCGATCCTATTTCTCTATACACGGACATTTGCCGGTGAAACCACACTAGGCTACTGGAACTATATTAAAGCTGAAATAGCAGGCCACCTCGCTTTGTCATTCTATATCCTCGCTGTTGCCGCTGTCTTATGGCACTCCCTTGAATTTACGGATAAAATCCTTTTCACTGTCTTTTTTGGTCTTTCAATGCTCTTCTATATTACAACGACCCTTGACATTCGAAAGCTCACAAGAGACCTGAATGTTAAGGTGCAACCCAATCCCCTGGACATTGCCCGATATGCTGTATCGATTTTTTCCCTGTTCTTTACAATCTTTTTCTTGGTGATTCTTACACAGGGTAAGACAACAACACTGGATGTGTTTTTGGGGAGATACCCCTTTTTCCCGCTCACACTGATCGGCATCTTCTTCCTCTTCTATTTTACATTTCTAAGGCGCACGCACAAAGGTTTTGAGGAGCTTATGGAGCGCGGTGTGATTACAACGCTTTCCTATTTCGCCGGCCTCGGAGTCTTTATCACTGTTTTTGTTATGTATATTCAGTTTCCTGAAGGCTTGCTGTCCCAGTTCCCATTCTTCGGCCTAGTCTTTTTCGGATACTTCACAATCCTTATCGCCGATGTCTATTCCACAACAACGCTCCGCGTTAAAGAATATACTGAGAAAAAGGATATTATGGATCTGCTCAACCATGTGGCAGGGCATTTTTTCAGAACAGATGTTTTAGAGGAGATGTGGGATGATGTTGTAGAGTCTTACAAAGGCA
>CAJVYT010000014.1 GCA_913009765.1 uncultured candidate division Zixibacteria bacterium | reverse complement strand
CGCCGTAGTCGTGTCCCAGGTAGACCATAACCCCTATGAGGTCGTCTTCTGTGATTAGGCCTCTGCCTTCGAAGATGCTTGATGCCAGGCTTCCGCCTGCGCCGCCTGATGCGCCTGATCCTCCGCCGCTGCTGGCAACAGTGGTTGTCGTTGTGCCCAGGGTGGTTGTCGTTGTAGTGCTGGTTGTGGCGCTGAAATCAACTGTAACAGTGTAAAGGCTGCTGGTGTTCATGTTGCCGGAGCTGTCGTTTGCGTGGATCTGGAAGGTGTAGTTTCCCTCAGAGAGCCCGGTTTTGTTTTTGCCCCAGGTTGTGCCGGTGCCGGTCATTGTTTCGTTTGACCCGTTCCATTCTATTCTGATCCAGTCCGGCGTTTCAGATAGAGTAGCATTAACATATACATAGCTAGTGCTAACAGTGCAGGCTTTAGCAGACTCGCCGCTGCCCTGTCCTCCTTCTCCGTCACCTCCGATTCCCCCGCCTCCACAGGGGTAGATTTGAAAGGAAGGGGGCCCTTCTGAGGCTAGGGTGGTCGTGGTCGTAGTACTACTAGTTGACGTGGTGGATGATGTTGAAGACGTGCTCGTCGAAGTAGTGCTTGTTGAACTGGTGGTGCTTGTAGATGATGTGGTGGAAGACGTTGTCGTGCTGGAAGTAGAAGTAGTTGAAGTGCTAGTCGTGCTCGTTGACGTGGTTGTGGTGGAAGTTGTTGTGGTGGTTGTTGGAGCAGCTCCGGATCTTAATATGTAATAGCTTCCCGCGTTTAGGTTATCGTTGAATGTTATTGATCCGCCAGATTCTGTTTGGTTGTCAAGGAGATTGTTATTGGAATCATATAATACAAGCGTTGTAGTATCTAAAACCCCGGTTATTGTTATGTCGAAGTTGTTAATAGAGTCGCCCGTAGATAAGGTAAAATCAACCTGGTTTATATCATTTCCATTGTAATCTATAGTCATCCCGGAAGAGCTAAACGATGTGACTGTCAAATTATTATTGCTTGGATGCAGGGTTGAGTTATATTTCACTACATTGGCTGCTACATAACACCCCCCACCAGAACGATTCGAACTCATATAAAAAGAACTTCTGGTGGGTGTCCAAAACGAAGTATCAATAAGTGAACCGCCCCAACAATAACCATTATCCACAGACTTTGTAAATATATTCCCTTTTGTATAGCCAACTGTAACATTGCCATAATCAACTCTGACATAGAAAGCTGATTGTGTTGGATTTTGGTCTAATATTGTAGTTGTCCCGACATCATCATAAGACCTAACTCCGCCAACTTGGGTATTATTTATGTAATCAAAATTTGTACCTTCTTTACGGTTTTTAATATATGTATCTAGATACCCTCCTTGGTCGATTATTGTATTATCTTGGATTGTTACATTATAAGCCTTGATGTCCATACCTATTGTAGAGTTTATAAAAGTGTTATTTGTGATTGTGACATTATAAAACTCGGCACAAAGACCGCAAGTCCCATCCATTATAATACCGTTTGATAAGGCATCACTACTATTTGGACTGGTAACAGTATTATTTACAACAAGTATGTCTCCACCTCTATCCTGAAAATAAATTCCATTACTTCCGCTTGTCCCACTGTCTGATATGATTGTATTATTATAAACACTCACATTAAAAGCAACAATATCAACTGCATTATGTTCATAATAAGTAATCGTATTGTGTCTAACCGTCACATTGTTGATGTTATTGCAGCAACCTGCTGCATCACCAGTGTTGTCCCAAATACCAAACCCATGCCAACCAGTCCCGTTTACAGTTATGTTTTCAAGAAGAATATTACTACTACCCTCTCTTATTTTCAACCCATCAGAATTAGTGTTTGTAATAGTTCCATCTTTGATTGTTATACCAGCACAATTATCGAATCTCATCGAACCTGTATCAGTAAGATTAAAATTCTGAATTAAAATATCTCCACAGTTCTTACCACCACCAAAACTAAAATCCATTTCCGAAGTGTTAATTTGAGTGTATCCATCTATTGTGATATTTGAAGCCGCCATAGACTCAAATTCAATCGAAGTATCCCCAGTATCTCTTATAATTATATCATGTAACTGGAAGAAATCTACTTGAGCCTGATTTCCATCAATACCGATACTGTATCGTTTGATAGTCAAACCAGAGACATTTGTGTAGTTTGTACTAATCCCATAACTAAAAGCAAAACCATTACCAGTATAATCCACACCATCCATTACAACAAGGCCATCGCCAACATAGTTAATCCATGCTGTACTATTACCAGAGTTCCCGAATGTAGTGTGATTATGAGTATAAGTCCCAGACTGAATACGACAAACATCACCAGCAACCAAAGTAGAACCACATTTACCAATACTACCCCAAGCACCACCGCTTGAATTAGTAGTGCCCAAATTAGAGTCATTACCATCAGTGCGGACATAATAGGTTGTAGCAGATGCACTGCTTGCGAGAATCAAACAGAAAGTTAAGGCTGCTATTGCAACGAATATTATTTTATTTTTTTGAGTCCTGAAAATTGAGTGTGTTTGCATTTGTTATCATGTTAGTCTCTCTAGTCACGGTATATAATGCATATTTCAAGTAAAGTTGAATGGTTCTAACGCAGCATACTGTGCTGATGTATGGACGCAGTAGCGATATAAAAAAACGATTGAATTTAATGTCTACTTAAAGTTAATTAAATGAGAGTTCGATTTAATTATATCAACCAAAGTGTTTTAGAAAAAATGCATACCCACCTCAGGATACTTCACCATGATTTTTATAAAATTGTAGTGGTAACTTCCTTTTTGAGCAGGCCAAATGAATTAATCGCGTAGAACTTTATCAATACTATATCCATCTACTGAGCGCCTTTGTAATACTTACTTAGGTTTTCTGGTGATTGTGTATCGGCGAAAAAGCTCATGTTCATGAAAAAAACATCTTATAAACTCTCCCTTTGACACGCTGTTTAAAAGCGGCATTTGTGAATTATGTTGATCCAATGCTGCCTTTTTAACTGTTAAAATATCCCCGATATAGCAGGAACAACGAAAATCCCTCAACATAATTAAGCTTAAACCCTTCATGATTTTTCGATAGTTAAGCAATGACACGCTTATCCAAGGCCAGTGTTTCCAAGTCCAGATTGGATACTCAAAGATAATTGTATCCAGATTATACATCTGAAGTGCGGACACAACAATTCTATTGGTTATTTTATGCTCAAAATGATTATCATTATAATAAGGAATAAAAATATCATCCGGCTGCTTCAACTTTAGTAGGGCAGTCACTTTCTTGATGGCGAAACTCATAGCATCACTATTCATTACATCATCAAGCTCAAGAAAGACAATATCCTTCTTTTCCACCCCCAGAATTCGACATGCAGCTTCAGCTTCTTTCGCGCGTAAGTTAGACCCCTCATTAGATGACGAACTAAGATGTGTAGTCATAAAGGCAACGTTCACCTCCGCACCCGCCTTTTTCTTTTTAATAATTGTCCCGCCGCATCCAAGAGTTTCGTCATCCGGATGGGGTGCGAATACTAGTGTTTGTCGAACTAGATCTTCTTCATTTAGATTCTTTGTGAAGCTGTTTAAGGCCTTCAGATAAAATTGTCGAAACAAATTTGTAATTTGAGTCATTTCATAAACTCCTTGATTTTCCCCAATTAATTTACATATAAAAGCACAGATTAAAGAATTCTGTCAAACTCATTTTCCCGATAAAATTAGCGGAGCCAAAGTGTCAAAGTCAAGTTAAAAGAGGTAGTCGAGGATATAATGTGGGAAGTTTAAGCAAAAAGGAGGTATAATCCACTACTTTTTAGTCCGTGGGCTATATATGATCCTTCTTTCTTCTTAGAATTTCAAAAATGTACCCTAGGCGCTTTCCTAATTTGTTTGTCCAGTGAACAAGATATAATCCAATCTTTGTTCCAAAGGATGCATTATTCCAAACTGTAGTTCCATCCCAAGCTTTTGAGAAATTCCAAGGTACACTGGGTAAATAGTACACTGGATTAATTATGTTCCTTCTTGAACTGGGAAAGTGCCTTGGATAGTAATATTGCAATTGTTGATGCCCCATTCCAATTCGAAAAGTCTTGGAAATTATCTTTTTAAATGATGAGCGGGCTGGATGACACATGATAATATCTGGATCGTAATGTAATCTATATTTATGTCTATAAACTCGATTCCCAAATTCAGTATCCCCGCCTGAGACCAATCTCGAATCGAAAAATCCCACCTCACTAAATACTTTCTTCCTAACCACTAAACAACATGTGGGTGCAAAATTATCTGTATTAATGTATCTTTCTATTGGAAAACCCGTCATTTTATTGTATTTGCTAAATACTGTGGACTTTTCCTCATAAATCTCGACTCTGCATCCGAGGTAATCAGCTTTATTTTTTTCCAACGACCCAATTATTTTAGTTAGCCAGTCTTCTTTCACAGTCATGTCCGCGTCAATAAAGGCAAGGATAGACCCATTCGAGTTTATTATCCCCTTATTCCGCGCAGCATATGAACTTTGGATGTTATTTTCTTTAAATGTTCTAACAAGATGTGGAAATTCCGATTTATATTTACTTGACACATTAAGAGTGGAATTATTCGAATTATTAGTTACAACAATTATCTCATAACCACTGTAATCTTGATTTACTAAAGATTTCAATGTATCATCTAGGCCTTTATAGTCATTATATACCGGGACTATTACAGAGATGAAGGGTGTTTTATTCTTTTCAGCCATAATTCCCACATTTTCCTTTAACAATCAGAAACTCACTACCGGCCCTTTATTATCCTTTTTGTATACAGTCATGATAAATCTATACCAAGCTCTGAGTTAGACTTTCGATGCTAATATTTTTCTACATTCCAGTCCAAGTTTCCCCATCTCTGCCCATACTCTCAGAGGTTCAATAAGATATTCGATTCTTGTGCCAGAGACATTATCAGCAAGAAACAGACAGAAGATTGGAGCTGTTAGTATGAGAGGAGGTTTTTATTTTTACGCCGTTTGAGAAGTGACGGTATATGCATGTGTTATCATGTTAGTCTGACCTATCCCCACATATAATGCATATTTCAAGTAAAGTTGAATGGTTCTAACACCGTATACTGTGCCGATGTATGGACGCAGTGACCATATAAAAAAACAGGTGAATATAAGGTTCATAAAAGTTAATCAGATGAAATTCCGATTTAATTATACCGCCAACAGTGCTTTGGAAAAGGCTCATGCGTTGAGAAGTCTGATTACTAGATCATCTTCATGATTGAATGAGATTTGAATATATTTTAACCAGATCTTGGTTTAGTTTGTTTAAGTCATAGTGAAGCACTATATGTTTTCGACCATATTCACCCATCTTTTCACAACTTTCTGGGTGGGAGATAAGATATTCAAGTTTGTTTACTATTGCCTGGAGATCTTGAGGTGGCACTATAAATCCAGATTTTCCATCCGCAACTATATCAGTTATGCCCCCAACATTAGTTGCGATTACGGGGAGGCCCATTGACTGTGCTTCCATAAGTACAACAGGAAGCGCTTCAGCAACACTGGGTAGCAAGAATATATCAGCGTCTTGCATTTTTATTAATACGTCATCCTGAATCAGCGGACCTGCAAATCTTACAACCGCTTCCAGTTTAAGATCGGCTACCAACTTTTTTAAACTTTCCTCTAATTCACCGCCGCCGATTATTTCATATTGAATATTTAAATGCGGGTTTCTTTTAAGTAATTGATAAATGCTCTTGATCCCATATTCTAATCCTTTTTCTTCAACTAATCGAGCAACTGTTAGAATCTTTAGTGGTCTATCATTTTTGTTATTACCTCTATATTCTGCATGGAATCTTGTAGTGTCAACACCGACAGGATGAGAAACTATCTTTCGAGGATCAAAGCCAAAATCTAATAAGTGCCCGTAGTTATAACTTGAGATGGCTAAAAAACAATCTCCTTTTTCCCTGAGAGGCGTATAAATATCACCCCCACGAGTTATGCCTTTTCGAATATCGTGCCCATGAAATTTAGTGACTACCTTTCCTCTAAGGACCCCGATGTCCCTTAATAAAACACCCAGATTTCCCGCAGGACCAAAGTGACACTGGATAATATCATAAGGTTGGCTTTCAGCGCACGGTACCGTGGCGTATAAGAGTTTTAATGCGAGTGCATCTTTCCCATATTTAAAAAAATTTAGTGATCTTAGTAATGCTCTGGGATTTTTTTTTAAAAGGGAGATTATCAGCCACGGAGCCTTTAACAGACGTGTAAGTTCGGTTTTAGGCATGTTGCGATAATAAGTATGGTTTATTAAATCATACTTCTCAACAGACGCATGAACCTTTGACTCTTCACCTTTAGTTGAAGCATAGATGTCTACTTCATGTCCAAGATCGATTAATCCAGTAATCTCATTTAGGATAAATGTTTCAGACAATTTTGGAAATGATCCACTGACATATCCAATAATAAAAGCAATTTTCATAATCTACCTATTTACTGTTATTTTCATAATACGTACGTATGAGTCTAGCTGATTTTGAAGCATTCTGCTTTATTTCTGGAAGACTGTTTTTTATATGCATCTGGATTTCATCTTTGTTACTTAGAAGTGATTCTACCATTAGCTTTAATTGCTTAAAATTTACCTGGTTAGCCTCAATTAAGAATTCTTCAAGTCCTAGTTCTTTCATCAAACCAGCAGTTCATATCTGCAAGGAATATTTATCAAATTATTAATCGATATATCCTAATGCTTTCAGATGCTCCTTAACCTCGTCGTTAATGGTCTGAGGCGATCCAAATATTTTTTCCCCTGGAAGGCTACTTAGTAAGTCTTTTTCAATAATTTTATTGTCTAGGCTTTTTTTCTCCAACGGGTCTTTTGATAAATCAAAGAGTAATTTAACATTATCCCCCTCTGAAAATATGAGTTTATATTTGCCCTTTAATATCGCCTTCTTTTCATAACCAAAAGCACAATCTTCACATAAAATATATCGATCTACTTTTTCTGAGAATAAATCGATTCCGTCCACTGAATAATCCCAAGAAAATCCAAGACGGCCCAATACGGTAGGCACAACATCAACTAGACTAGCTCTGTCTGAAAATTCCTTTGAAGGGATATCCTTGCCAAGAAATAATAAGGGCACTTTTATTATCTCTTGAAACATATTATGACCATGACCAATCCCATATGCAGGTCGCGGGTCATAAAATAACTTCCGTTCAATTTCTGCATGATCCCACATTTCCTCGCCATGATCCGCAGTTATTACAATAAGAACATCGTCAAGTACACCTAACTTCTTTAACGCAGCATAATATCCATTTATTTTTGAATCTACATATCTAATACATGAATCATACAAACGGATTTTGTTTTCCCGATATTCAACGAAACCCGTTGTGTTAGGAGCTTGAGCGTCTACATAATCCCACCTTTCAAGTAGAGGGATATTGCTAATATGTCCAAATACCGACTTATAAGGTCTCTCAACTTTCAATGGTTCATGAACGTCGCTAAGGTGGAGATATGAAAACGTATTATCCCTAATGTTGCTTTTAAGCCAAGAAAGATGATTATTAATAAGAGTCCCCGCATCTTGAGATGGGTAAGAATTTAATACTTGAAACCTCCCCCATGAGGGCATCACAGCAGGCACAATAGGTGAAGAGAAATATGTTTTGAATCCAAAGTGCCCAAGAATTTCTGATAAAAAGATTGTTTGATCACTAAGCTTTCTTGGCAACCCTTTTTCGTTGAAGTTACGAAGTTCATCTGAATAAGCTCCTCCGTGATTATGAGAATACAGACCACTAAGCAAAGATGACACTGAAGAATATGTCCAAGGCGCCGCACTGTAAGCTTCCTTGAAAATAGCCGCATTTAGAGAATCAATAAACGGCGTAGTGTCGCGGATATAACCATTTAGAGACAAATGATCCCATCGTAAACAATCAATAACAAGGATAATCACATGGCGAGGGGGCCCTGCTCTGTCCCATTTAATACCATATTCTTTTATCAATTGCTTTACTTTAGGCCTATTGTGCCTATAGGTCATCTGATTTGCTATTTTTTAAAATTTGATTTTAATTATTTTTGGAACTCTCTTTTTTATGATCTTCCACATACGCACTCCTTACTACATTCAACATCGGCATGATATTTAAAACTGTATTAATGATCTACCTCTTAAAATTATAATACAAGCCGTAACTACCGATATTTACTTTATATTAGTTACTTTCAATTAAGCTATATCCAAAATGTCTCAGAATGTCCTCATGCAGGTTTAGAACTGAGTTTATTTCCTCGATTTGTACTTTCGTAAGTTTATCAATTTTTTGTGGGTTGAGATTTTTTAGTCCTTTGATAGGTTTTCCAGTTACATTATGCGCCGTTAATTGGATTTCCGTGTCAAGCGAACCAATACAGGGTAAAAAACTTATTATCTTTCGAGCAGTTTTATCTGGTGTTTCTGTAAGCTCTTCGTAAGTAAAAAAAACAGTGTTCTTAAGACGCTCCAAATTATGCAACTGATATCTTGCTACTTTTACCCAAAATTCTGCAGCAGCTTTCGGCGTTGGAGGACCACCTTTTGATTGCAGCCCAAAACTATTAAGACCCCATGTCCTACGTAACAATCCCTCGATTTGTGCATATGGATTTCGTATTGTAATCAAGAAATAAGAGTTTTCAAACATTCTTTCAAGTTCAACTGCTCTAACAATGTTAGGAGGCGATTTTTCAAACCTTATGCGCTTTAACGGATTCCAGTACTTAAAAAAAACCTTTTTTACCGCCGTCCAATCTATTTGAAAGTTAGGATCCCATCTTTTATCAACAAGCAGAGTCTTTCTTAGTGCAGGGAGATGCTGACCTTCCCCATTACCTGGAAAGACAGTAACATTAGGAGAGGTCCTCATTATCTGTGCTAAAGCGGTAGAACCACTCAGGGGAGGGGATAGAAGGAACAAATATTTTGTATTACTTCTTAGCTCATTAGCTAATCTTATCGCCGGCCTAAGAAGGGGACGAACAATATTTCGAGAAATAATAGACATAACAGTGAAAACCTTGCAAACATAAACGCTATTTGTTGAAATGAGAGATGATCAATTAACTCCAAAAAATGTGAAATCATATTTTACTATATCTAATGCAATAAACTGAGATGTGTCTATTTAGCGGCCAAGTTAGAGGTTATTGTTAAAATATCTTCTTTTAATCTCCCCTTTGTAAATATGAATAGTGAAATAAAATAGATCACAACCGCAAACACCACGAGAGAGATCAAATAAGCCCATGAAAAAGTTAAAACACCTGGAAAAACTGTTTTAACATATGTTTTCAAAACCAAGACTAATACTACCATTATAATAGACGAAAAGGTTGGAGCAAATAAAATATCCATAAACTGTTTTTTTCTTATACTCAGTAATCTGGAAATCAAGGTTAAACTAATGGGAAAAATCACCATACTTACAATGCTTAACAGAAGCGCAACACCAACTATCCCATATAGTTTAGCGATAGGAACGATAAATATCACCAATGCCGATAATCTAATTAAGTTAAGATAAGCCGGGATTTTCGGTTTCCCTATTGAAAGATATAAACCTCCATTGGATACTGAGAAAGCACCGACTAAACTAAGGACACATAATATCCTTAAAGGTAAAATAGCGGGAGCCCATTTCTCACCTAACACAGTTATCACAAATTCCGGTGCCACAGCCAAAACGCCAAAAGCCGCAGGAACAGAAAGCATAGAAGTGTATTTTAAGGTATTCAGATAAGCTCGCTTTAGCTTGACAAGATCCGTGTTAATCGAGGAGTATGTGGGAAACATAACCTGACTTGTGATTCGACTGAGTTCAGAGGTAGTTAACGTCGCCCATCTATATGCTATTGAATAATACCCCAGCGCAGACATCCCAATTACTTTTCCAATCACAGCGTTATCCAGATTAACTATAATAAAGCCCATAAAGCCAGCGTAAAAGACATATTTCCCAAAGCCAAATAATTCCCTGGCGATTGCCACATCAAAACTTAGACTCAGTTTCCAAGGGCTATAGATGAATAGTATAACAGGTTCTATAATGGCTTGCACAATCCGCCCGTAAACAATGCTCCAATATGAAAAACCGGATAACGCCAGAATAATTGCTACTAGTGAATAGGATATTCGCCCGATGAGTTCAGCAAAAGCAACCAACTTGAAATCCAGTCGTTTTACCAGCTTGGTTGTGGGGAAAAATTTAAAGGAATCAATGACCAGCATAATTGATATGACTCTTACTACCTGTGTAATCGCTTTATCTCCATAGAAATTCCCCCAGAGAGGAGCCGCGAGAAAAGTTAGGATGAACAGGAAAAACGATAAGGTAAATCGAATAGTGAAACCGGTTTTTAATAAGTTCTCAATATCCCCCTTTTTCTGAATGACCGCAGAACTAACACCCAGATCAGTAAATCGATCCATTAATGAGATAAACACAGTAGCGATAGCGACAATACCAAAATCTGAAGGAGTGAGCAAGCGAGCGAGAATTATGAGGGTGATTGTAGCGAATATTCGTGCAAATATCTTTAAACCAGTTATCAAGCCGATGTTTTTAACTGTCTTTCTTTTTAACGTCATAAAAATACCTTTAATGATATTTGGTGGAGCTGCCTGCTACAGACAATGATCAATTTTTCGAGGCCATGCGTAAGCAGACCCAATTGACAAAAGATGGTAGTTTCCCAAAATATCCGGCTCTAACGACAAAGTTCATTTATTCCCACTCCACGCACCTAATCTATATACATTGTCTGTTTCATACTCTGATAGAGCGTTTCTTGTGTCATATATACAATTAGAATTTTCAACTATTAATCCATAACCTATATTGGAATGAGCAGTAGTTATTAGAACCCAACTTCTTAACTACGGGTACACAACTAGGAGTTTCACCCCAAACACAAACTCTGGCGCTAACACAAAAATAGCAAACACTAAAGGAATTGTTCACTATTCTGCATAATTAAATCGTATATTTTTAAAAAAACCTGGTCGTACTTAGATGTATAAGGAACATGAATACAAGAAGGTGCGTTATTTGTATTCTTATTAACAATTTTATTGTTGATAATTTTATAATGTTTGTCTATCTCCTCCCATTCACCCGCAACACACCAAAACAACTTACAATCATAATCTAATTTAATTTCTAATCTGTCTTTGTTAGTTGCAATGTAGTTCCCTATAACAGTTTGATCAAGAAAAAATCCGTGACTAATAGTTTCACCAGAAGATATAAGTTGGGTACTTCTTCTTTTAACTCTTCTAAAAATATCCCTTAACAACTTATTCTTTACTATTCTACTCCCTGCAAATAATATTTTATCGTTTATATCTTGAAATAAATTCTCTTTTGGTTTTACTTGTTTAAGTACTTCTCTTAATGGTTTTACATATCCGACAACACACCCAGAGTTAAGATACTTATAAGGAGAATTCGTCAAATCATCAAAATATTTTCTGTGTTTTTCATATTGATGCGAATACCATTTCTCAGCAGAAAACACAATGTCGCAATCAAAAGACAAAAACTTATTTTGCATAGATTCTGCATTATCCTGATACAAAACATCAAAGCCATCAGTACAACAAACAATCTCATCATCATCTAAATTACATAATTTTTCGTATAATGAACTCAGTTTAAAAAAATAATCTGACTTAACTTTAAAGCCAATGCCAATAATCTCGGGTTTAATATTATGCAGTCTAGCTGTATCCATTAATGGGATTAATTTATTGCTGTCAGTATCTGCCCAAACAAAATTTTTCATTTTCTATTTTTACCTCTAAGCTACTTCTTATTAATTTTGCTGCGACCTTCAGGATTTATGAGCAATTAGCAAGATGGCGACAATGATGTATTGTCAATCTTCATTGTAAATCCCCTTTTATGTAAAGGGTTTTTGGGAATCCCTAAACCCGCATTCGACCTACAAAGCAAGGGCTTTGTGTAATTGGCTAATCGAATTATGGTGCTCATACTCCTTTGTTTGATATTATTGTTTATATATAATGTATTGCAAAATAATAAATATCGTTCAGCCACTTACAAACATTATGAAAAGAGCACTCAAGCAAATTACACCCCCTATTATTTGGGAGTTCGCGAGACGCGTCAACAAACACTTCCCCGTTAGTAATCGTTTATTAGACGAAGACAGGCGCTCCTACCTTGAGAACAGCTATCGAAAAGACAATGCAGGATTAAGTACTGACACCATGATGTTTCGTCCTGGACTCAAAATGCGAATACATCCTGATAGTCGTAACGTATTTGAGTATTTTTGTCATACGCCAATCATGGTTGATGAGATGAATTGTTTCTTGGAGGCTACGAGAGGAAAAAAAAGACTTCTTGACATCGGTGCCCTACACGGGGTTTTTTCACTAGCATTTGCAATACAAAACCCAGAGAGAAAAGCTTTAGCTGTTGATGCCTCTCCCATCGCCTTCGCTCGGCTTCTCTACAATATCAATAAGAATGAACTGAGTAATATCATGCCAATTGAATGCGCTATCTCCGAAAAAGTTGGCACTCTCGCTATGCACTATGAATGGGAACATGCTGTTTCAGCTGGGACGGATCATGAAAGTAACATAATTACTGTGCCCATGACGACAGGGGATAGCCTCTGTCTGTCAGTAGATTTTCTACCCGATGTCATAAAAATCGATGTTGAAGGGCATGAAATCAAAGTCCTCAAAGGCCTTAGAGAGACTATTAAAGAAAACTCTCCATTGATTTTCCTCGAAGTGCATCCGAAAAGAATGGCAGAGGAGGGAGATTCAAGTTCCTACATGGAACATTTTTTTGAGGAGTTGCATTATTCAGCACAATTGGTATCTGGAGATCCATTCCCTCTTTCATCCTTCAGGAACATGGATTGCGATGAACAACGTCTTTTGTTAAGAAAAAAAGCCGAACAAAACACTGGAGGCACCATCTAACAGCGTCGACCGAAGTTCCTGAAGAAGTTTACAAATAATAACTTTTTTAAAAAGATAAGTCCTTTAAACGCTGTTCCGTATAAATCTTATAATCCGGATAATTTTTCCTCATATAATTGGAAAAACACATTAGAATTTTCATGTTCTAGATTCAAAATAATCATAGATTTAGCGTCTTTAAAATAAAAGTAATCCAATAACCTTCTTAAGTCTGTTTGTATAGGTTTTAAATAATTGCCATAAAGTACAGCTTTAATACTGCATGAATTTCTGGATGAGTCAACATTATTGTTTTCATTCATTTTTGAAACTCTCCCTTATTTTTTTTAATGTTTTAAAAGTTATCTATTTGGCAGCCGATTAGAAAGTAATGTTAACAAGTCTTCTTTTAATTCTCCTTTTGTGAAGATAAATAGTGAAATAAAATATACAACAACCGCGAACATAACCAGAGAAAATAAATACACCACTGAAAAAGTTAAAACAGTTGAAAAATTCGTTTTAATAATTGTTTTCAAAATCCAAGTTAACAACACCATTAACACAGATGAAAATATTGGGGGAAAAAGAACATCCATAAATTGTTTTTTCCTTATGCTCAAGGATTTAGCCATTATACTAAAATTAATGGGAAAAATTACCGTACGGATACTAGCTGCCAAGATTGCCACTCCAACTATCCCATATATTTTCGCAGCGGGAACGATAAATATTACCAATATCGATAAATTTATTAAATTAAGATAAAGCGGGAATTTCGGTTTCCCAATTGAGATATAGACGCTTCCACTTCCCCCTGACAAGGCGCCAAAAAGACTATTGATACACAATATCCTTAAAGGTAAAATAGCTGGAGCCCATTTTTCACCTAACACAGTTATCACAAATTCTGGCGCTAATATAAAAATGCCAAACACGGCAGGAACTGAAACCATAGAGATATATTTTAATGTTTTTAGATAGGCATTCCTCACCTTGATTAGGTCTGTGTTTATAGAGGAATATGTCGGAAACATAACCCTTGAAGAAATCGTATAAAGTTCCGAGGTGGTTATTGTGGCCCATCTTAATGCTATTACGTAATACCCCAGTGCAGACATCCCGATTACCTTACCAATAACAGCAGTATCTAGACTAAGCGCAATCATTGTCAGAATTCCTGCGAAAAAGACATATTTCCCGAAATTAACTAATTCTTTAGCAATTTTAGTGTCGAAACTTAAACTCAATTTCCAAGGGCTATAAATCATGAGTACGACGGGTTCTATAATGCTTTGAACAATCCTTCCATAAACGATGCTCCAATATGAAAAACCGGATAACGCTAATACAATTGCTACAAACGAATAAGAGATTTTTCCGATAATTTCAGCAACAGCTACCAGCTTGAAATCCAATCTTTTTACTAACCCTGTTTCAGGGAAAAATTTGAATGCGTCAAGTATTAAAATAAATGATATTGCTCTCACAACTGACGTGAGGGAATTATCCTCATAAAAGCTCGCCCAAAAAGGAGCACCGATAAAAGCGACAATGAAAAGGAAAAGTGATACTGAAAGTCGAATAACAAAACCAGTTGATAACACTCGTTCTGTATCTCTATTTGATTGAATAATTGCAGTACCAATTCCGAAATTACTAAACTGATCTAATAGTGAAATAAATACAGTTGCTATAGCGATAATACCAAAATCTGAAGGGAGAAGTATACGAGCTAGGATTACCATAGTGATTGCACTCAACATCCGTGCAAACATTTTTGAACCACCTACTATGCCGAAGTTCTTAACTGTTTTTCTTTTTAACGTCATAAAAATACCTTTAATGATATTGATTGAGCAACTTGCTCAAGCCATGATAAATTTTTCGCGACCATTAACAAGTTGACCTAATTGGGAAAAATGGTAGTTTCCCAAAATATCCGACTATAACAACAGATTTCATTTTTTCGCACACCAAGCACCTAATCTAAAAATATTGTCTGTTTCATACTCTGATAGAGCGTTTCTTGTGTCATATATACAATTAGAATTTTCAACTATTAATCCATAATCTATATTGGAATGAGCAGTAGTTATTAGAACTAAATCTGACTTTATTATCTGTTCTTTTGAAAGCTCCTGTGAATGATATTCAATATCATTTATTTCAATCTGATTAATATATGGATCATGATACGTTAGAATAACTCCTTTTTCGAGCAATATTTTTGCAACCTTTACTGCCGGAGATTCTCTAGTATCGTTTATATTTTTTTTATACGCCATACCGATTATCAAAATTCTTGAGCCCTTAAGAGACTTTCCTTTCTCGTTTAATACATCAGAAACCTTGTTCACCACATACCCAGGCATATTATCGTTAATCTGTCCAGCAAGCTCAATGAAGCGTGCTGAAATACCATATTCTTTCGCTTTCCAGGAGAGGTAAAAAGGGTCAAGAGGTATACAATGCCCGCCAGTACCAGGTCCAGGGTAAAACGGCATAAAACCATAGGGCTTCGTTTTTGCCAGGCCTATAACTTCCCATATATCAATACCCATTTTATCACAGAGAATAGCCATTTCATTTACTAGCGAGATGTTGACAATCCTAAAGATATTTTCCAATAATTTCTCCATCTCTGCAATCTTCGGTGAAGACGTGACATATACGCCTCCAGAGGTTATTTCTTCATAAACAGCCTTCGCAATATCTGAGCATCTTGCCGTCGCCCCACCCACGACTTTAGGGATATTACTTACATTAAAGTGTTCGTTCCCAGGATCGACTCTTTCAGGTGAAAAAGCGAGAAAGATATCTTCTCCAATTTTATATCCCTTACTTTCAAACTTAGCTTTGATAATTTCATCAGTAGTACCAGGGTAGGTTGTACTCTCGAGTACAAAAAGCTGGCCTTTTCTCGCGTGCGGAATTGAATTGTTCACAGCATGCTCAATGTATTTGGTCACAGGACTCTTATTGATATCCAAGGGAGTAGGAACACAGATTATTATTACATCCATATCGGAAACACTTTCGAACTTCTGAGTTGCATGAAATTTTCCATTGCTGACGACGCTGTTTAATTCATTATTACTAATCTCATGAAGATAACTTTCCCCCCGGTTAAGCATGTCCACTCTAGATCCATCCCTCTCAATTCCCACTACCTCAAAACCCTTTTTAGCTAACTCAATCGCCAAGGGTAAACCTACATAACCTAGGCCAACCACAGATATCTTCGCTTCTTTTGCCCGTATCTTTTTAATTAGATCCATTTTGTCACCTGTTTTGATATTTGATCTATGTCTAACTCTTATTACTATCCCCTGCCATTTAGCCGGAGCCTCTCCTTGATTTGTAATACTTGAAAGTATAATTTAATATGTTCATCAACCATCCTTTTCAATGAAAAGAGTGTATTTGCTCTTTTAACTCCGTTTTCGGAGAATTCCCTTGCAATATCTTCATTATTTAGAATATCCGATATTTTATTGGATAAACTAACAGGATCACTCGGCATGGCTAAAAAACCTGTTTTTCCATCTGAGACTATTGACTTTAAACCGCCGATATTACTAGCAACAACTGGCACTCCGAGCCCCATTGATTCAGCAGCGACAAAACCAAAAGCTTCAGGGCAGTCCTTTGCAGTAGGAACAACTGAAACGTTAGAAACTGCTAGAATCCGTTCAATATCTGCCCGCCAACCCAAGAATACAAAAAAATCGTCCATGTTTAAATCTTTAACCATTTTTTTTATGTCAGGTAGGAGCGGACCATCACCCACAAGGAAAAATTTTACATTCTTAACTTTATTAAGGATGTGAGGTGCGGCTTTGATAAAAAATTCAACACCTTTCCCTTTTCTCACAACAGAAACACAAGTTACTATTGAAGTATCCGGATTAATGCCAAATTCACTCTTTAGGTTATTAATCGATTCCTGATCCGCCTTTTTAAAGCGATCCAGATTTACTCCATTAAAAATTGTGATTAGTTTTTCCTTTGAAACCCGATAATGCTTGGCATGTTCCTCTCTTACAAAATCCGAGACACAAATTATTTTAGTTACCCCAAAATTTAACAGTTTAGCCTTAATCCAATGTACTGCATCCCGTAAAAATCTTCTAAAAAGTTTTTTCCCACCACGCGGCAATAAACGTTCACTATATACTAAAGGAATCCGCCTATAATATGCATATACATTAAAAAAAGAATACACATTATAATAATGCATATGCACTAAAGCAGGCTTTACTTCTCGGACTAGTTTTATTAACTCCCACGTATTTTTAAAATCCCAGATAGATTCATTTATAACCTTTATCTCTGCCCCCGAACCTTTGAGCCGCTCAATAATGTCACTTTTACCCCCCGGGTTTTTGGGCTCCAAAGGAAAAGCAATAATGTGAACAAAACCATGTTTTGAAAGTTCCCTTGTTAAACTTAAAAGATATTCTCCAAATGACCCAGTGGCTTTTGAAGGATACATCGAACAGATTGAAAGAATCTTTTTTGTCATAATTATCAGTTCATACTAATATACTAGGAGAATAAAATAAAATGCCTTTTTTATCTCTAAATTACAATCTTTCATATTCAATACTCCATATCCTGAGTTTTCCCCCATCATAAACACTATTTCCTACTGGGCCAATGATGCTGTCAAGACCTGTTGGAGAACCAGTGTTTTCAACATAATAAGAGATTTTATTATTTTTTATCAGCCCTAGCCCCTCTCTTGCAGATGTAATACGAACATATACCTCACGAGGGATATCTTTACTAGCTAGTTTATATGGATCCCCAGTGTAAAATTTTAAAGACGTGGGCGTATGAGTTTGTTTGACAATGATCTTAGTAGGATCAGCAAATCCATATGCCAAATTTACAGACCCCATGGCAGATATCACCGGAACCTCCGCCACAGAAATCAGTCGCACCGGATTCCTGTATGTAATTGTTCTTCTATCAACAGTATTTTTAATCCATGTTCCGGCATCATATGTTGTTTCCGCCATGAAACGCGGCTTGGGATCGTTTAAAAAATGCAGGAACTGGAAGTAGCCCACAAACAGTACAAAAATCATGAGAAAACTCAGAAGCGCCCGTGTTTTACGTCTCCCCCCTAAAAGATGAATATCTAAGGACACAATATTATTAAGTCCAATCCCCCCAAATACTGCGGCAAAGATGATTATAAACCATTTAGTATACGTCTGATTATACAACAAAGGCGCAATAGATGCAATAAGAAGAAGCATAAAAATCTCTCCGAACGTCTTTTCCTTTTTACCAATTAGATAGAAATATCCGCTAACAGTAAAGAGTATCGATGGACCGATGTAACGGGTGTAGCTCTCGATCATGACAATCATCCAACCATATCTAGATTCACCGCCCCGCGGATCCGTATCCATAAAGGTGCGCGTGAAAAAAGGCACGATAAACATTACAAGAAACGTGGCGAGAAGAAGTCCGCCGAGAACAACATCAGGATCATTTATCCGGTTTGATTTTTTAGCCCAGAGATAAGTGCGATATAGAACGATTGAACCAAAAAAGCTCGCGATAATCGGGATTACAAAATAGATATAGTGGTGTGTAGCAGCCAAAAGCACAAACATAAGAAGTGCTAAAGATCCAAATCTGAGTTTACCGGCTCCACGCAGCTTCAGCAGGATATAGATGAAAAGTGGGAAGATCATCACAAACAGCGTTCTGGAATGCACGGTCCAGGTGGAGAACGTAACTATTCCTTGAGATGTTGAAAACAAAAAGGCTACTAGGAATTTGAAAAGATCATTATCCCAGATGGCGCCCGCCATGAGATATGCGAAAAATATGCTGGCAAAGGTTAAGATGAAGTTATAAAGCAGTATAGCTGTTTCAGTGTCAACACCTGATATCTGAGCAACACCGGATAATAGAAATGCAACCGAACTCGGTTCAGAATAAGGATATGACCCAACTATCGATGCAGGATGAAGCCACCACCGTGCCTCACCGAATTTAGTGATTGAATTCGCCAGAGAATGCACCACAAAAGAGTCAATCCCCAGCTCATGAGGCACCCAGGGAATCCTTAAAATCATGTTAAACACAATAAGAAGCGCCATCAGCCCGATCTTTGATTTCAATGAAAACCGCATAATATCTCCTATTGCAAGTTATTTCCCAAGTATTCGTTTTAATTTCTGGATGTATAGATTGCGCACTTCTTTCGGCCGCGTTTTTCGATAATAATTATAAAGTTCTTCATCCACCATTTTTTCCCTTAAGATGAAACGTGCCTTGAAATAGCCCCATAGATAAGCGGCTCCGATGTAAAAAGGCTTTTTAACGGTGTATTTCAGTCCTTTCAAGACTGCGAAGTAAAATGGAAACCCCCGGTAAAAGTTGTTTTCACCCAGTTCCTGATAACCATCCCAAAGCCCATGCTTTACCTGCCCCTCACGCTCGATAACCCGTATATGTTCAAAGAGCTGTGTCTCCCAACCCTTTAACTTTGCACTGGCAACAGAAACACTGTCACATGCGGGTACCTCGGCAAAACCGCCCCCTGTTTCTTCGAAGCACGCTCTTCGCCACATCCGCGCAGAACCCATAGGCAGATCGCTTCGCCTCCCCAGCTGGACCTCGACTGACGGACTGTCCCACAACTGCCAAAGCCGGGGGTCAAGAGGGTTATCAATGTTTAAACTCTTCATCAACGGTTCAATATCAGTATAAGCGTTTATCCCGCTGGCAAGGCCGAGCTTCGGATTCTCTGTGAACTCGCAGGCAAGCATGCTAAAATAATTTGCTTCAGGAATGTTATCAGCATCTAACACCGCGATATAACCGTATTCTAAACCATGCTTTTTACAATAATCAATCGCATAAGTAAAGCCGTTGTTACACACACGGGCATAGTGGCTGCCTTTATACTGTTTTTCTTTTTCAAGAAATAAGGCTTTAATAAAATCATGGCTCTTCTCTGCCTTAGAGATTATTTCAGGGCTCTTATCAGTGCTCCCATCATCCACAATAACCCAGAGAATTGGGCGAACGGTTTGAGCAAGAACAGAGGGAATAAGATTCTTTAGATTCGATTCCTCATCCCTGCAGGGAGTAACCATAATATATCCATTAGCACCACGAGCATCGCTGTCCACAAATATGTCCTCCAGATCAATTTATTGAAGGTCTAAAACCTCTATGGGCATCTTGCTTTTCAGGCTTTTAACCGCGCTTTCAATAACAAGCGCTGTAGCCCGCGCCTCCGCTCCGGGCACAAGAACCTTGCCGTCTCCCTGGATGCTGTCAACCATGTTCTGAAAAAGAGGCCGGTAATAGGTCTTAGCCCCGGTGAAATAGTCTCCAGATATAACGCCTTTTGATATCCCCTTAAACTTTGCGTAGGTCGAGACCACATCATCGATAGGCGTGTTAAACTGATGGGTTTCACGGAGATGATCAGACCGGATATCCACATGCAGCGAGCCCCCAACTCCCTGCACATATACAGCGCTTTCCTTCGCGCCTGAAAGACATGATAAATCCAGTGATACTGTGGATTTATCAGTAAACTCCATGAGTATCTGGCAGCTTGCGATCATATCCAGATTCCCGTCAAAATTCCCACCCATTGCATAGATCCGTGTTATCTTGTTAAATGAGTTTAGATAGAGGATGATATCTATAAGATGCGACCCAAAATCCTCAATAATCCCTGCGCCGCCTTCTTCAAGTATCCAGGGTGTCGACCGTGATCCAAAGGATTGAAAAACATGGCCATAGCCGTGGATAGACACGATCTTTCCAATTCTGCCGGAGTCAATCCTATTTTTTGCATCCTCTATTGCGGGGAAGAGCCGATAATTCTGCACAACCCCTAACTTTACGTTATTTTCGCTAACAGCGCTTATGATTTCATCGGCATCTTTAACAGACGTTGCCATAGGCTTCTCAATCAGAATGTGTTTACCTGCCTTCGCAGCGTCAACAGCCATCTGCCTATGCAACTTGTGAGGCGTGCAGATTGATACCAGGTCCACATCAGAAGCTAGCAGGTCTTTGTAGTCTGTATAAATATTTGGGATGCCAAACTTTTTAGCAAGCGCCTTCGCCGGCTTTTCATTGATATCAGCCAACCCCACAACCTCCACATCGGAGAGCCTGGAAAAAGTCGGTAGATGGGCTGCCTTAGCTTGAATCCCTGCACCGATTATTCCAACTTTTACCATGCCTGCCTCATCTCCTCATCTTAAGTGCTGTTCGATTCCGCTCAATGAGCCGCCCGAAATCCAGCATGTATCGTTTCCAGGTAGGAAGTTCATTGTTTACACGGATCTCTTTAAGGTGTGTGAAATCACCTTTCAACTCATATTTATCGGTTCCAACACCAAGTTTAATCGCGCTTTTGATGGGCCCGACCTTCCGCGGAGAATAGCCGAGTATACTTGCGCAGACAACGTCAGTACTTACAGGGTCAGATCCAGCTATAAGAAGATTGGATTTAATGGGAACACCGAAGACCGCCACACCCCCGCCCATGGATATAACCCCGTCAACAATCGAGAGATCCGGTCTCATCGCCAGGTTGCAGTCTGCCACAACGTCGTGGATATTTTTGTGATACTTGCTCTTCACCTTCTGCGGCAGACAGCCGAATTGGTTTTTAAGCGCGCCCGTCATAAGCGTTAGAGAGTGTGTTTTCAGCTTTGGCAGTGTGATGAAAAAATCGCATTCATCGAATATCACCGGCCTCTCGATCTCTTTGAAAAATAGGCCGTCAATCCGTTTTTTAGAATAGGGGATCTTACTTAGATTACACCATTTCGCATCCCACTTGTCAAATATCCTGTCAAAACCAAACCACTTCACAGTTATATCAGGTCGTGACGCCGTTGCATCACTTTCAACAACAGTGATATCCAGGTCATTGAAATTACCTCTTAAATAGCCAAGCAAGGCGTCCAACGCCAGCGGATGAGTTATAGCGCCGGTACTCGGATGACGCCAATTACAGAGATTCGGCTTGATTAAAACACGGTCCCCGTCAGACAGCTTTAGATCTGGAACCTCCCCTATCAAAGAGGCCATCTTTGAGGCAGCATCCAAGTAACCATTTGTTTTAACAACAGACACAACGTTTTTCAAAAAATCCACCTACAACAGAGCCCGATCAAATGTCGTCTAACATCCTGAGAACCTCAAAGGTTTCAGCGTATCTCCTGCCGATCTGATAACCCCGATGCCTGCACCGGCCTTCTATAGCCTCTAAAAATCCAGCAGGCTCATACTTTTTAATCTGACTCACATGTTTTTTAATAGCCTCAAGCTTAGCCTCAAAGGTATCGGAGATGTCAACATAATACTGGTTTCTAAACCCGAGATACGACCTGCCAGCAGGATACTCCGGTTCATACATAAAAATAGTAGACACATATCTCGCTGCCGAGAAAACAGATTTTGTAGTGCGCATATGATCCTGATGCGTGTCATGGAGCCAGTGCGTGTAAATCGTGTCAATATCGTAATCATCAATAACCTTATTTATCGCCTCAACACTCTCACCATTATAAGGCACATCCTTTGTTGTGAAATCAAGCTGAACGAGCTTAGCGCCCAGTATCTTTGCGCCATCAACAGTTTCAATCTCCCCCTCAGCACGCCCCCTCAAAACCGTGCCATCATAATTGGTGTACTCAGGCGTTGTCATAACAAGCATGTACACATTATCTCCTTTCTTCGCATGTTTTGCAACAACACCTCCACAGCCGATCTCAATATCATCGCCATGAGCGCCAACTGCAAGGACATTTCTAGCTTTCATACATTCACCTCTCTAATATGATCATCATTTTCGAACTCGTTTTTTAACCTGATTAATGGGCAGAGATAAAAAAGGCTTTGGATCATCAAGTGACCAGTCATAATATCCGTTGTCCCGATGAAACTTTAAAAAATTCACAATTGTCTGGCCCCGCGAAAAACTATAGTTCCCAGCCTGCCCATGCTTTAATACTGTCAGCATATGTTTAAAATCACCATATAGATTTCTGCATCTAACTCCAGTTTCATAATCCAAGTTCTGTTCAATATCCCCCTCAATAGCCATTTTATATAGTAGATATGGAAAATCTACCCCGGCTGCGATTGGTAGACAAGTGGAGGCGTAAAATCTCGGATTAAAGTCAAGGAGTTTTGGAATATCGTCTCTTTCGTCAACGATTACACCCACCATCCCGATACTTTTATAATTTAATTTTTTCAGTAATTTAAAGATGGCATCAATCAGATCATCATTTCTGTCTGTTTCGGCACATACATTTGGCCCACCAAATACCGGAAATTGTCTAATCGTTTTTTGAACGCATACTCTTCTTGGCTTCGATTCGAAATTAAAAATAAATCCTACCTGATATTCCGTCCCCTTGATGCACTCCTGAATCATGCAGGGGCCATAATTTTTAATTTGTTCCTTATAAATCTCTTCTATTTTTTTAGTTTCATAAACCAGAACTTGACCCTGTCCACCACTCCCACTATGAGGTTTGATGATAAAGGGGATACCCAGATCCTCTGGAAGTTTTGAAAATTCATAACCACTAAAATTTATCAATTCTTCGTAGAAGTAAGTCTTTGGTATTGGGAAATGGTTATCCATTGCAAACTTCGATAGCCGGGATTTATCAATGGAAATCTTAATTGTATCTAAATCAGGTATTGGAATTCTCGTATACTTTGAGAGTAATCCCTTATTCTCTGCAATCATCAATAACATTAGTTCATTTGCAGAGATTAAGACATCGTATTTCCTATCCTGGAGGGTGTTGCATAACCACTTGAAGAACTTGTCTTTATGTTCCGGATCAGGATACATGAGCCCTCTTTTGACATATTTTGAATAAAAACAAATTGCATCACGTCTAGCGGAAGATGCAGTAATGTCGATTCCTTTTTTTCCAAGGGACCTTACTATTGCAAGTCCACCCACACCGTTTGCATCAGTCATCAGAAGAGACATAAAAATCACGCTAACCCTTTATCATATCACCCGCAACGGGGTAATTATCCGGCTCTAAAGGATTCATTAGAAATCCCATGATGAGAAAAGGCCAGAGCAGAGATATGTTAATTATGTGGAACAATGCAGTTGACAAGTCTTTTTTTTCAACCATTATCCAGAGATATGTGAAAATCAAAAACAAAGGTGCGAAGAGAATACGCTGCTGCAGTCCCGCGGCATACAACAATGGCAGGGATGACAGTGCTCCGGATAAAATAATTGCCACAATAATGGCGAACTTTGAATCTCTGATATGCCTTTTTAAAATTTCTTTATCCCCTATCGAATACCTGAGTATCCTGCCCAGAGAGGTTGCGTTTTCAATCTTTCTTTTGGTAAATGAAAAAACGTTTTCATCCTCTCCGCCAAGATGGTGAGCCATTTTATATGGCAGCCTCCTGAGTTTATATCCGGCATTTAAAATTCGGTAGCTAAGCTCTCCTTCTTCCATGCTTTTCAGCCAGGGATTAAAGTTTCCTACCTGCTCCAATACCTCTCGTTTCAACAAGATATCTGCATAAAACCATCTGATTTCACCGGGTTTCTCCTCATTGCTAATGTCTATCCAGCCTTTGACGCTATAGTTATCATAAAACTCTTGAGAAATGTATCCTGTAACCCCGCCAAGCAGCGGGTCTCTCTCAAGTTGTGGCAGGGCTTTTTCAAACCACTCAGAGTCTAACAGCGAGTCGGCGTCGAAAAAATAGATGAATCTTCCCTGGCTGTGTTTAAATCCGATATAGCGTCCGGCTGAGGCAGATAAAAACCTCGTGTCCATGATTTTCAGTATTTTGATTGGGTATTTTTCCGCGATTTTCAGTGTGCGATCGGTTGAGGCAGAGTCTACGAGGATTATCTCATTTTCAATCCCGCTGCACGCCTCGATTACTGATTCAATACATCTTCCGATATATCTCTCAGTGTTGCGCGAGATAATTACAGTTGAAAGCAAAATATTATCATCCATATTAGCAGCAACTCTGAGGAGACCATTATTTTTGTTCATTGGTAAGATGGAGTAGTCTGAAAACTTTTTTAATCAGCTTCTTCAAAAGAACAATCCGGTATCGAGCGTCAGTCCTAAATTTAAACTTGTAAAACTCAGTCTTCATCTTCCTGCGCGCCCTTATCAGATCTTTTTCACTCAGATGTTTTGTTTTAACAACAGGCTCATAGCTTGTGTACATCCCCCAATCCTCAGAGCGTAAAAGACCCTCTTCCACGACAGCCTCTCGAAGCTTAGTCCCATAATAAGGCGTGACAACATTTATGTTAATATGGTCTGGATTAAATTTTTTAATAAAATCAATTGAGTTGTTGATAGTGCTCCAGCTTTCATCTGGAAAACCAATCATCATATGGGCGTGAGCGACTATCCCTGCTTTTTTAGTCTCATGAAAAGTTTTGATAATCTCCCTTTTACTTAGCACAGGTTTTTTAATCGACTTCATAAGCTCGTCGTCACCGGTTTCAACACCGTAGAAAATTCCAAAACACCCTGCAAGCTTCATCTTTGAAAGCATCTCTCTGTCAACAAGATCAACACGTGTCTCGCAAACCCACTTGATCTGCAACCCTCTCTTGATAATTTCATCGCAAAAACTGTGGACACGCTCCCCGCTATGGGTGAAGGCTTGTTCTCTGAAGGCGAAACCCAAAATCCCATGGTTCTCGATTAAAAACTCAATCTCTTGGAGTATTTTTTCAACAGATTTATTAATTATTTTATTGCCATATCCAAGGGGGTAGGGGCAGTAAGTACAGTTGTAGGGGCAACCCACCCCGGTTAAGAGTGGGATGCACTTAACTGTTTTGAACCTGCGATCCTGATAGTCAAGCAGATATTTTTCAACTGGCAGCTTGGAATAAACAGAGTAGTTCAACACATCCAAATCTTTCTCAAGTAAAATCATTTGATCCGTTATCTGCCCATCATCTTGTCGACGCATAAACCCAGGAACAGATGATAGAGCCTCAACCCCGCCATTGTCAACCTCCTTGATCAACGAAAGTATTGGAGAGTAATAGGGAAAGTTTCCAATCAAAAGCGCGTCAATTTTGCTTTTATCTAATATCTCCTTTGATAGAACCCTGCACACAGTTCCAAGCGCGATTATCATTGTCTTTGGAAAGCATGCTTTTATCTCATCAAGCAGGTGGAGGTCACTGTCTAAAGAGGGGAGTGAAAGCCATGCAATCAACACTTCCGGCGGATCTTTTTCAAGTTCTTCGATGATATTTTGAACTGTTAAATTCAATGCCTGAGCATCTATAACACTATAGCTGGCAGCTTCATTTTCCATCGCCGACGCCGCATAAATCAAGTACTGCGGAGCAAGATTATTACCTTCACCCAAGCTTCCGGTCGTGCCAAAGCCGCCTGCAAATTCCCGATAGATATTTTGTCCAGCAGGATTTGGAAGGTTTAACAAAGTGTATTTTATCTCAGACATGTTGCCTCGACGTAAGTTAACTACATTCAGAAATCAAAGAATCAGGCAGCG